>CAJBHN010000567.1 GCA_903952805.1 uncultured Myxococcales bacterium
GGCTGCGGCGGCGCTGCCGGCGGAGGCGGCGGCATGAACGCTGGCTGCGGCGGCGCTGCCGGCGGAGGCGGCGGCATGGACGCTGGCTGCGGCGGCGCTGCCGGCGGCGGCGCCGGCATGAACGCCGGCTGCGGCATGAACGCCGGCTGCGGCATGAACGCTGGCTGCGGCGCTGAACGAACGACGGTGGTCGCGCCCGTCGACGGGAGAGGCGGCGATGGTCCCGCCGAATCATCAAGCGGCACCGGGGGCTCGGCCGGCGCGAGCAGATCCATCAGCGACATCACAGCCGGCGGAGCCGACGACGACGACGCGGGCGGCGGCTGAACAGGCTCGCGTTTGGGCCGCTCATCTTGCATGGCCGTGTCACCTTCACTTCACACACTAGCAGATGCGCTCACTGACACCGGTGCTGTGACCGAGCCCGCAGGAGGCCGGACCAGTCAGCCGGCACAGTCCGCGAGCTGGGCGACGATCAGGTCGAGGTAGGCCTCCTCGCCCAGCACGGCGGGCACGTCGGGGTCGACGCCGACTTCGTCCACGCCAGCGATGAAGTTGCCGTGTTCGGCCCCCTCGACGCTGACAAAGCGCTTGGCGGTGGTGCCGGCGGCGTCGAAGAGTTCGCGACCGAGGGTCTGACGGACGGTCAGGTCGTCAGTGCCGTGCAGGTGCAGGTACGACCCCGAATAATTTCGAATTTTCGAGATGTTGTCCCAACCGCCTTCGGAAAGGAACGAACCGGGCACGCCGATGAAAGTGCTGTCGCGGGCGAAGGCGTCGACGCTGGGCCACGGCGCTTCGAGAATCAGGGTGCAGACACCACCACCATCGGCGGGTGCCTGCGACACCGCCATCTCGACCCCCGACAGAGCACCGGCCGAGTACCCGTACAGGGCGACAGGCTTGTTGGACTCTTTGCCCTCGGCGGCCAAAATCGCGGGGATTTGCTGCCACGCAGCGGCCGTATCGGACATGAATTGCGCCTCGCTGGCCTCAGCGGCGTCACTCGATTGCCCAAAGCCGCGATAGTCGAGCGCGAAGACATTCACGCCCGCCCGCCACAGCAGCGCCACCCGGTTCAGGTAGTGCTCGAGGCTGGCGAAGTTGCCGTGGGAAAAGACGACGGTGACGTCGGCCAGGGCAGCGCCGGGCGCGGCGGCGATGAACCAGGCGTCGTTGGTCTCGCCGTCGTCCAAGGTGATCGGGTGGCGGGTGGCGAGGGCGGGGTCGATGCCGAAGTCGGCGAACGGATAGTCGTCGCCGCAGGGGGTGCAGAGCTTGTCAATCGCGCAGTCGTCGTCGCTGTAGCCAATGCTGCAATGGCGCGGATTCATGACAAACGAGTCGAGGTCCAAGCAGCCCGTCGCGGTCGCAACGGGCATGACGAGCAACGACAGGACAAGACGGTTCATGGCTGCTCCCGGGCGGTGCTGGTGACGATGGCGGCGGTGTCGGTGTCGGCGGGGGGAGCCTTGCCGTCGTTGACGAGGACGGCGAACAGTTCGCTGAACTCGATGGCGACGCCCAGGTTGACGGCAAGGGCGCCCATGTCGCCGGGGGCTTGCCAGTTGACGACGGCGAAGCGCTGGTCGGTCGTGGGCGACAGCCAGCGACCCTCCAGTTGCACCCGCAGCCAGTCCAAACCGGGGTGGACCTCGACGCCGACAAAGGGGGCCAGGTGCAGGGTGCGGTCCTCGACGTCGATGGGGACGTAGGCCGAGACACCGCCGTACACGAGGCTGTCCCACAGCTTCCAACTCAGCGTGAGGTCGGTCTGCGACAAGGCGTAGGCGTCCTTCTGTTCCTTGCGGGGGTCGAGCAGGTTGGTGAAGAAGAACAGGCGTTGGCCGATGCTCGTGACCGGCACCCATGGCGCAGGCTCGTCATAAAGTTGGAACGTGCCGCCCACGTGGCCGCCGACGACGCCAAAGGCCAGCGGCAGCAGATGGACGCCATAGTTGACGTCGAGATGGTCGACGACGCCATGACGGCCTTCGACGGTCGCGTTGGGCATCGGGATGGTCCCCACGCCGGGAACGTCGGCCACCGGCCCTCCCAGCGTCACCATGGCCGCGTGCTCGCCGGGGGCGAGGGGGCGGGCGTTGTTGAACGTGGTGCAGGCACTGCCCAAACAGGCGGCGACGGCAAAAAGCGAGATGGTGTAGCGCACGATGCTGTTGTGTCCCGACGGCCCACGTGGACGCAACCCGGGACATCTCGGGACAAGCCGGGACAAACCGGGACAAGCCGGGACAACCCGGGTCGACAAACGGCAGGCCAGCCGGGCCCGAAAGCGCCACGGCCTCCTGGCTCTCGCTACAATGGCGCATGCTGGCTTCCCTCCTCGTCGCTGTGGGCGTCTTCGCCGCCGCCCCATCCGCCGGGGTGGAAGGCTTTGACGCCTCCCTGGAAACGGTCTTGGTGCAGAGCGGCGGCGGGTCCGCCGCGCTGACGCCCCCCCGCACCCACGGCCATTTTGCGTCGGGCGCGAAGGGCCTGGTCGTGACGACGCCCCCTCCCCTCGGGGATCCGTTCGCGTTGTGGCCCGCGCCACGCCTGCGCGACGGGCTGGTCCGCGCCCGCATCGTCGTGGGCACCCCACTGCGCGTCGACCTGTTGGTGCGGGCCGGCGCCCAACGCCGCCCTGACGCCGGGGAGACCGCCGCCGACGCTGCCGACGACCTCGACGAACTCGACAGCGGCTACGGCGTCTCCCTCGACAAGGGCCTGCTCAAGCTGGTGCGCTGGGAGCATCGGATGCAGCGTTCCCTGGGCAGCGAGGAAAAACTCAATCCGGTACCGAAGGCCGGCAGCACGCTGGAAGTCGTCGTCGTCGTCGCTGGTCCCTGGCTGTCGGCCACGGTCTACGACGAGGGCTTTCGCCGCCTGGCCCACGTCGCCGTCGTCGACCGCGGCTTCGTCGCTGGCGACGTCGGCGTGCGCTGGCCCCGCTCCGCCGGCGGTACCCTGTCATTCTTGAGCGTCGCTCCCCTGTCGTCGTCGTCGTCGTCGTCGTCGTCGTCGTCGTCGTCGTCGTCGTCGTCGTCGTCGTCGTCGTCCGCCACCGCGCCATCTCCATCAACGGTGTCATTTGCCGACCCGGACCTCACGATGGACGGTGGCGGCACCGGTGCCGGCGTCGAGCGCCTGGTGGGCATCGCCGTCGCCGATCGGGGTCGGCTGCCGCCGTCGCTCAAGGGCTCGGTCACGTGGGAGAAAGACGGCGTCGCCTGGCTCAATACCGACCCGGTCGGCGTCGAGGTGCTGCAGCGCGCTGGCATTGCCCTGCTCGCCCATCGCACCCAGATGCCATTTCTGCATACCGACCCGACGCTGCGAAAATACCTCGGTAAGGCCCCGGGCAAAACCAGCCGCGGCTTTCGCGTCGACGAGAGCTACAAAGACAGCGACATGGTCGAGGCCCTGTTGCGGGCGTATGCCGAGCGCTTCCCGACCCTGACCCGGCTCGAGGAGATCGGCCGTTCCCGCGAGGGACGCCCCATCCTGGCCCTGCGCATCACCAAAGGCGGTGACGACGCCGAACAACGGCCATCGGTGCTCTTTGATGGCGCCCACCACGGCGGCGAACTCATGAGCACCGAGATCGTCCTCGACCTCATTCAGCAGCTGACCGAGCAATACGGCAAAGACAAGGAGCTCACCCGCTGCGTCGACCACGCCGCCATCTGGTGTGTCCCCCTCGTCAACGTCGACGGCAATCACCGCTATGTGTTTGAGACCCGCGACTACGATCGCAAAAACGCCCGCGACATCGACGACAACGGCCGCCTCGACGGCTGGGACGGCGTCGACCTCTATCGGCAATACCCGATCAAATGGGGAGGCCTTGGCGAGGTCGGCTCGCGCAGCTGGCCATTTCACTACCGCTATCGGGGACCGTCAGCGGCGTCGGAGCCCGAGATCGAGGCGATGATCAGGCTGGCCGAGCGGGAGCGCTTTGTCGCATCCATCGACTTTCATACCGCCGCGACCAAAATCCTCGTTCCCTACACCGACCCGTCGCTGGCCAACCCCGCCGACAACGAGGCCTGGCGCATCGCCGAGCGCATCGCCGCGACCCTGCCGGTGCAGGTCAGCAAGAAGCGCTACGAGGTGCAGCGCAACCTCTATCCCGTCGACGGCACCGCCCAGGATTGGTTCCGCTTCGCCCACGGCACCGTCGCCCTCCTCGTGGAGGCCCCGCAGCACAACCCGCTGCCCTACGAGCGGGCCCGCAACAACAACGTCATCCCGACCCGTGGCACCTGGACCGGCCTGCTGCGGGCCGTCGTCGATGGCCCCGCCATCGAAGTCCGCGTCGTCGACAGCAGCGGCGCCCCCGTCGAGGCCAGCGTCGTCGTGGTCCAACAGGCCCCGCTCAACGGCGAGCGCTGGACCACGCGACCCAGAGACGGGCTGACCACGCGCCTGTTGGGCGGGCCCGGCACCTTCACCGTCGTCGTCGAGCGCGACGGCCAGCAGGTCACCCGCACCGTCGAGGTCGCCGACGGCGTCCGCCGCGTCGATGTCCGCCTGCCCTGACCAGCGACAACAACAACGAAAACGACGTCGCTGCCGACGTCGTCTTGGTCACCGGGCTGCGGGTCGTCAACTCGTGACGACGGCAGTCACCAGCGGTTGACGGCGCGGGGGGGCACGCCGCGCTTCCACGCGTTGACGTACTTGCCCGTGCGACCGGTACCTGCACCAGGGACGACGCGGGTGTGGGCTTCCAGCTCTTCTTCGTATTTGAAGAAGGCCGCCGCCAACAACGCCACGGTCTTGTGCTCGTCGGTGATCCACGGCGGGTTGGCCGCTTGAAAGCGCTCGATGACGCCGGTGTCGTAGGTGCCGCTGGCGAATTCTTCGTACGCAATGATCTGGCGCAGAAACATCGTGTTGGTCGTCGTGCCCTTGATGGTGAGCTCGGCGAGGGCGCGGTCGAGGCGCATGCGCGCGGTCTCCCGATCGCGGCCCCAGGCGATGACCTTGGCAATCATCGGATCGTAATCCGTCGTGATGGCGAAGCCGGGGTAGATGCCCGTGTCGAGGCGGACGTTGGGGCCGCCGGGGGCGCGCATATGGTTGATGCGACCGGGGACCGGCACGAAGTTGGCGAGGGCGTCTTCGGCACACACGCGAGCTTCCATGGCCCAGCCGCGCGGATGCGACGGCTGCTGGCCCCAGGGCAGTTGGCCGCCCATGGCCACGATGATCTGGGCCTCGACGAGGTCAAAGCCGGTGATCATCTCGGTCACGGGATGCTCCACCTGCAGGCGGGTGTTCATCTCCATGAAGAAGAAGTTGCGATGGGCGTCGACCAACATCTCGACGGTGCCAGCGCCGACATAGCCGACGGCGCGGGCGGCGGCGCAGGCGACCTCACCCATCTGCTTGCGCATCTCGGGGGTGACGAAGGGCGACGGCGCCTCCTCGACCAGCTTTTGATGACGGCGCTGCACGGAGCATTCGCGCTCGAACAGGGCGTGCACGTTGCCGTGGGTGTCGGCGAAGATCTGCACCTCGATGTGGCGGGGCTTCACCAGGAACTTCTCAATGTAGACGCTGTCGTCGCCAAAGGAGTTCTTCGCCTCGCTGCGGGCGGCGCGCCAGGCCGACGCGAAGCCGGCGGCGTCGTCGATCTTGCGCATGCCTTTGCCGCCACCGCCGGCCGCCGCCTTGAGCATGACCGGAAATCCGATGCGCTTGGCGTGCTCAAGGGCTTCGTTCTCGTCGGCGACGGCTTCGGTGAGACCGGGCACGACCGGCACACCGGCGGCCTCCATGACCTGGCGGGCGGTGGTCTTTGGGCCCATGACGTCCATGGCGTAGGGCGGGGGACCGATGAAGATCAGGCCGGCATCCATCACGCGCTGCACGAACTCGGCGTTTTCGGACAAGAAGCCATAGCCGGGGTGGATGGCGTCGGCGCCACTGCGCTTGGCGACGTCGATCAGCTTGTCCATGTTCAGGTAGCTCTCGCGGGGAGCGGCCTTGCCGATGTGATAGGCCTCAGTCGCGTAGCGCGTGTGCAGGGCATCGCGGTCCGGGTCGGAAAACACCGCCACCGTCTGGATGCCCATCTCGCGGCAGGTGCGCATGACCCGCACAGCGATTTCGCCGCGATTGGCGACGAGGACCTTCTTGATGGGTCCTGTCTTGACGGTCTTGGAGAGGGTCAGCGACGTCGGAGTGTAGGCCATGGGTGGGTGCTACACGCACCGTTGACGTCGAGGCAACCCCCCAACCACACGGAAATGCGCTCAAGGCTGCAGGGGCCAGGCGCCGAGGATCGTCAGCGTCCAGACCAGGTGGGCCGCGATGGGCATCCACAAGCCCCTGGACCGCACCCGCATGAGCCCCCAGACCGTGCCGAGGCCCACGCCGGCCAGCACCAGCCACACCGACCGTGGCCCCGCCTGGGCGGCACCGTAGACGACGGCGGCGCCCACCACAGCCGCGGCGTCGACGCCCGCCACCCGCCACGCGGGGCCTATTCGTTGCTGCAGCGCGTCAAGCAGGACGCCCCGCCACAGAAGTTCTTCGGCGACGGCGATCACAACCACGACGGCCAGGCGCGCCGGCGTCACCGCAGCCACCCCGTAGAGGACGGCGACGTCGGCCCCGAGGCCCGGCAGGTGGGGAGACATGCGTGTGAAACCCACCTGCGTCGCCAGCACCAGCACGATGCCGAAGCCGGCCCCAAGCGCCACGTCGACGGCGCGTGGACGCAGCAGCTGCCGGCGCAGCGACGGCGCCACCAGCAACGACAGCACCGCCACCAGCACCGCCACCGTTCCCAGCAGCGGATAAAGGCGATCCTGCTCCAGCGCGACCACAAACGTCGCTGCCCACAGCAACGACAACAGCAACGACGACGCCAACGCCAGCGCTCTGCCCTTGGGGATGCCGACGGCCGTCGCGTGCTTCATCGACGCCGCCGACTGAGGAGCTGCAGGGCCCGCTCCGCCACCGCCGCGTTGAACGTCACCCGGCTGTTCTCGGTCCGCAGCGCCCGCCGGGCGGCCTCCTCAAACGACAAGCGACGATGGCCCGGCATGGTGTCGAAGATGTCGGGATCGGTGCCCAGCAGGTCGTCGGTCATGCCCATGACCAACTCCCGCACGACGTCACCAGACGCGCGGGTGAAGCCTCCCAACACCCCCGCCACCAGGCCGTGGCTGATCGCCGGCACATCGATGATGCGGCTGCGACAGCCCTGCAGCCGTCCCAGCGCGACCAGCACCTCGTCACCGCCGACCGTGTCGGGACCAGCGCAGGTGTAGATGCCGGGCGCGACGCCATGGACGCCCGCGACACCGCCGAGGGCGTGGTCGATGGCGGCACAGACATCGGTCAACGCCACCGGGCGCTGGCGTGAGCGCAACCACGGCGGTCGCACAATGACCGGCAGGCGGGCGGCGAGGTCCCGAGCCAGAACGAAGCTGGCGCTGTCGGCGGCGACGGTCATGCCGGCACGCAGCTCGACGACGTCAACATTCGTCGCCTCGCTGCGCAGCAACGCGCCAGTGCGCACCCGGCTCTGCAGATGCTGCGAGACCAGGCCCGACCTGCCCACCACCGTCGAGGCCGACGGCAACGCCGCCGGCACCACGCCACCCACATACACGATGCGCCGCACGCCGACGTCGCGGCAGGCGTGGGCGAACGCCGTCGCGGTCCGACTCTCCCAGAGGTCGTAGCCCGCACCGCGGGCCAACCCATGCACCAGGAAGACCGCACGGTCGCAGCCCGCCAGCGCCGGCCGCAGCGTGGCTTCGTCGTCGAGATCGAGGACGACAGCGTCGGCACCGCCGTCAGGGCGACGCATGCCCCGTCGCACGCGGTGTCCTCGCCCCTGCAGAAACGGCACGAGGGTCCGACCAACGCAGCCCGTGGAGCCGACCACGCACACCGTCATGGCTTCACACCCGATGCATCGCGAACGGGGAGCATCATCTCGGCCAGGAAATCCCGTTCGCTGACGTCGACGACGCCGACGCTGCGCTGGTAGATGTCGGCCGGGGGCCATACCGCGGTGCCAAACACCACGTCATAGAACGTCAGCACCGAACCGTAGTTGCCCCGCCCGTCAAGCGTGTGGTGGACCCGATGGTAGGCGGGGCCAACGATGACGCGGTCGAGGACGGCCCCCAGCGACAGCACCGTGTGCCCGTGTTTGTAGAGATTGACGACGTAGTACGCGACGACGAAGACGTCGACCGCGAGGGGTTGAAAGCCCAGCACCAGCAGCACCGCCGACATGCCGGCGCCGCTGACGATGACGTCGACCGGATGGGTGTGCAGCGTCAGGGTCGTATTGTAGTGACGACCCACATGGTGCTGCATGTGGAAATTCCACAACCAGGGCTGCACATGCTTCACCCAATGGGAGAGCCAGTTGATCCCCTCGGCGACGACGACGCAAGCGACGACCTCGACAACGACCGGGAGACGGTCCCAATGCACGAGCGCCGGGATATGGGCCGCCAGCCAGGCATTGGTGACGCCGAGACCCGTCATGCCAACGATGTTGCCAACGACGTAGCCGATGTTGCGTCGTCGACGGAGGCGATCGGAAGTGAAGCTGGCCCGGAAGTCAGCCGAGCGCAGGTCCAGCCCAACGAACAGCAGCGTGGCCGTGAGCGACATCAGGACGAAGACGACGGTGGGCATGCTTTGGTGTCAGATCCAGAATTCAATGCCACGGATGGCGTCGGTGGGACCGTCACCGACGGCGCCATCGACGAGCCAACGCCGGTAGAGTTCAATGTCTTTGTGCAGCAGGTCGGCCTCGGTGCTGGTGAAGCGCACGGCCTGATCGCCGCGGGAAAGGCCCTGCTTCTGCACCTGCATGATGTCGGTATCTTGGGTGATCACCTGGCGAGTGTACCAATGGATCAAGGGCTCCAGGATCTTGCCGACGGGACGACTCAATGGACCCACCGGGAGTTTGAAGCTGATGGCGGTGTAGACCATCGACGACAGGGGACCCACCGGCGTGCATTGCGAGTTGATGACGAAGCCGCTGGTCTCGCCAAACAGATAGTCGACGCGGGTGATGTTGGGGATGAAGAACTGGTCGGTATGCACCATGGGTGCACCCTTGGGATTCAAGAGGAAGCCCAGCCCCGAGATCTTGTCGTCGGCTTGTCGGTACGTGACGACGACACTGCCGTCACGGCGCTCCACCGTGGCCGGCACGCACGTGGCCGCAGGTTTGCGGAACCAACCCTCGTGGACAAACACGGTGTGGGGAACATCCATGAAGTTCTCGACGAGGTTGGTCACGCCGTTGTCGAACGACGTCACCATGAAATAGACGTGCCAGTCGGGCTGGTTCCAATGGGGTACCCGAAACGGTGGCCGCAGCGCCGTCTCGGGATCGCCACCGAGGTAGACGTAGACCAAGCCGTCCTGCTCCAGCGTCGGCCACGTCGACAAACAACCCACATTCTCAGGGGCCAGCTTCAAGCCGGCGTGCCCGTGGTCGACGTCCGACAAGCGAGCACCTCGCTGCGATGGCCCCAACGACGGGATATGCACGCAGCGGCCGCCGCCGTCGTAGGTCCAACCGTGATAGGGGCAACAGAGTTTCCCGTCGACGACAACGCCAGCGGACAGGGCCGCGGCCCGGTGGAGGCAGCGGTCGGTCATGGCGCGCGCCACGCCGTCGCCATCGCGAAAAAAAGCCAGCGGCACGTCGAGAATCACGCGGCCAACGGGTTTGTCCCGCCCAAGCTCCGTCGACAAGCATGCCACGTACCAAAAACGCTTGAGGGCACCGCAGGTGGCGAGGCGTCCCTCGCGTTCAAAGTCGACGGCGGCCTCATCCGAGGGAGGAGCGGCGGCGATATCAACCATGGTGTTCACTCCCACGTCCAAGCGATGGTGTCAGCGCGCCACCAAGTGCCTCGTGGCATTCGTCGTCGAGGCACAGGGTGGGAAACTTGATGTTCCCGGCCCGCTGCCCGCGACGAATGCGCCACTGTTCGAACCTCGGCATGGCCCCCGGCACCTGCACCACCTCGACAGGACCCAACTGACCGAGCTTCCGCGCGTAGCGATAGGGATGTCCTCCGCACAGAGCGTCATCGACCGCGGCGCCAAAGCGACCGGCTGCTGCCGTCGACAGTCCGTCGACGTAGAGACGATAACGCAGCGGTGCTTCGCGCACGGGAGCCAACAGGGCAAAGTGGGGTCTGTCGACGACGCTGCCAACGTGGTCGAGGACGCGGGTGACGAGTTCCCCCGACAGCTTCTCGCCCACGAGATCAGACACGGTGCCGGTTCGACCCAAAAAGCGCAAACAAGGCGTCGTGCCCAGGCGGCCCTCGACCCGCACCCGGTCGCCAAGGCGATAGCGCAACAGCCCCGCCGTCGTCGACAACACTACTTCGGCTTCGCAGCCGACTGGCACCTCGTGCGGCAGGAGCACGCTGCCGTCGTCGAGCAGAAATTCGTAGACATGGCTCTGCACGCACAGCACGGGTGCCGGCGCGGACGACAAGGGTATCGTGATGATCCCCTCCGTCGCCAACAGCCCCTTGCCCTGCAGCACGACCCCCGGCAGTCGGGCTGCCAGCGATTGGGCGAAGCGCGCGGACTCGCCATCGCGCCACAACGACACCACCGACAGATGGGGCCACACGTCGGCGACCTCGAGGCGTCCGTTGCGGCGCAAACACCTGCGCAGCTGCTCCGCCCGTCGAGGAAGAGCCGTCAGCGGCAAACGGCCCACCACGACCTCCGTCGCGGCGTTGGCGCCGGGGATGCGACAGGTGCCGTCGGCGAGGTCGTCGAGCAATCGATCGGCGCAGGTGTCAAGGGTGTCCAGGAGCAGCGACAAGAAGGTCGGGCTCCACACCGAGATGAGGCCAAGGTCATCGCGGGCCATCAACAGACGCAGCGTCGCGTAGCGGCAAGCGTCGACGTCAGGGAGGGCCGCCAGCGCCGGCGACGACACCAACACCTGCCGCAGCAACGCCTGCAGGGCTGAAGGCAGATAGTCGCTGTCGTCGTCGCTGCCGACCGGAATGCCACCCGGCGTTGGTCGGGCCCTGGAGCCGATGGGAGAAATGCTCCAATACGAAGACGTCGGCGCCAAGCGTTCGTCATGCCGATAAAGGTCATGCAGCCACGGCGATAACCCGCGCTGCATGTCTGCCAGGAAGTGCCGGGTCATCGGCAGCAGTTTCTGCAGCCCCGACGAGCCACCCGACCGCTCAAAGCGCACCAGCGACGAATTGGTGCGGACGTTGGCGGCGCCGTTGGCCATGGCGTCTATGTCGGCGGCGATATCGTCGTAGCTGGTCAGCGGTGCCACGTCGCGCAAGCGAGCGGGGTCGACGAGGTCGACGAGCCCGGGATGGCGCCGTGCGACCAACGTCCCCTGCAGGCTGGCCACCACGCGACGCAGAGCCAGTCGTTGGGCGCCGTCGGCGTCATCGACGGCCCGTTGAAACGAGCGGGCCGCCGGCCACATCGACGCCAACAGCGCCCCATGCACCGCACGGCGCACGCCCCCACCAGCAACCCGGCCCAGCCAGCCCACCGACTCCTGCGCGCCCGTCACGTGACCACCCGCGGGCGACGGTGATGGGGACGCAGTTGCGCTTCGACGGCTTTGGCGGTGGCCCGTACCAGGGCCCGCAGCAGGTCGCGCAACGGCAACTGCACCAGGCAGACGAGCTCGTCGCCGAGTTCGAAGTGCGGGTTCTTGTCGACAAAGAAGCGCACGGCTTCGTGGTCGAGAGCCTCGGGAGGCGGCGGGGACAGCTGGGCCCGCACCCGATCGCGGGCCTCGTCGTGGTGAAGAATCGCCGTGGCCGGATGGTAGCTCTTGCCCCACAGCGACGTCGCCAGCCGGTCTCGAAACGCCACCCGGGACGGCGATGGACGCGCGCCAGGCTTGGGGAAGGTGCGGGGGAAGTAGTTCACCGCCATCAGGTAGGTGCGAAAGCCCTTGGACAGCAGCAGCCAATAGAGCTCGCGACGCGGGTTTCTCAGCTTCTGCGTCAGGCAGAACCGCCCAAAGGCCGTCTGCAGGGCCTTGCTGCCCCAATGGGCCGGGTCGATCACGGTGTCACCAGAGAATACGACGTCGACCGGGTGACCATCAAGGGAGTCTTTGAGCAACAGCAGCGTCGAGAAGCCCATCAGCGCACCGACGTCGTCTTCGAGGATGATGACGAAATGCTTGGCGTCAAGGTCGGCAAAGAAGCGCGCGGCGTCGACGCCTTCATAGCT
This sequence comes from uncultured Myxococcales bacterium, assembly GCA_903952805.1. Classification (GTDB taxonomy): domain Bacteria; phylum Myxococcota; class UBA727; order UBA727; family VGSZ01; genus VGSZ01. The sequence continues at coordinate 12,250 of CAJBHN010000567.1, forward strand.
GGCCTGCATCAACACCAACATGCGTTGACGGCGGGCTTCATCCAGCGATGACCGGGGAACCACCCTCGAACGCAATGACATTGCTCCATCCTCCCCTGCGCTCGTCGCTATGAATAGAGCCACAGCGCGACAAAGAGCCCCGTCGGCACCGACAAGGCCACATTGCCCCGCCGGGTGCGGCGGTTGATGGCGATAAAACGGGGGTCGTCGTCGTCGGCGAACCACACGCCATCGTCGCCGACGGTGCCTGTGCCAACCACTGCGAAGAACGTGCGGGCGTGGACAATCTCCAACACCAGCGATGCCAGCACGACCACCGTCAGCATCGCCATCGCCATCGCCATCGGCGACCACACAAGTCCGACGCTGCCGACGACGCCCGCCGCCACCATCGCCAACAACAGGATGATCGTCAGGATGTCATGCGCGATGCCCAGCGGCGGACGCCACGTCTTGGTGCCGTACAGCATCACCATCTCCACCGCTCCGCGCAGCCACATCGACGCCCCGACGACGAGCAAAGGCAGCCTGAGCGACGACGGCGCGGTGGGCTCACCACCGACCACCGGGCAGACCACGAACCACAGGTAGATGGCGAACGACAGCCAATATGCCTTGGCCGCCGAGATCGGCCCGCCAATGGCGCCGGGCTTTTGACGACGACGAAACAGGACACCGAAGGCCACCAGCATGGCGGCGCCGACGACCAGGGCGGCCTTGCCAACCATGGCCGGCGCGAAGTCTGCTGACGACGAGTCCACCCTCAGCGCTCCACGACGCCGACGCCCTGCTCGACGATGACGCAGCGGTCGGTGGGCACGGCGACGGTCTCGGTGCCCCCACCGGTCCAACGCAGGGTGACGTCGACGGTCGCAGCATCGCGGTCTGCCAGGCCAAAGCGCAGGAAGGGTTCCCGTTGGGCCGAGAAGCCCGCCATGAGCGTCTGCTCCTCATGGAGGGTCACGCCGTCGACGACGACGCTGCCTCGCACGCCGAGGCCGCTGCGGTGGGTATGCGTGCCGTCGCCCCGGGGTTGCACGCAGGCAAAATGACGTGGCGTCTTGGACTGCAGGGTGTTGCGATACAGGTCTGCCTGGCCGTGTTGATTGGCCAGCAAGGCGTCGAGGTCGCCGTCGTTGTCGAGGTCGGCGAGCAACACACCCCGACTGTTGTCTTCTTTAACGATGCCAACGGCGGCGCTGACGTCGACGAAGTGACCCGCGGCCTTGCGGCCCTCGTTCAAATACACGCGGGGTTTCTCGTTGGGAAAGATGGTCCGCCCCCGAATGTCGCCCCAGCTGTCGGCGTAGGTGTGGACCTCGGGACCCGACTGCATCAGCTTGTGGTTGACGTACCAGTAGTCCTTGCGCTGGCCGTCGGGGATACTGAAGTCGAGGCGGTCGTCGACCATGCCATTGGCCTGCATGAGGTCGGGGTAGCCGTCAAGGTCGAGGTCGCCGGCTGCGGCACCCCACGCGAAGCGCCGCTCGTTGAGGGCTCCGCGGGCGGTGGCCTCGTCCTTGAACGTCGGCGTGGTCGGGTCGTCCGAGGGGTAGACCATCCACAGCAGGCTCCCCTCGGCCTGCAAAGCGTGATGCACGTTGCTGACGTAGACGTCGAAGAAGCCGTTGCGATCGAAGTCGGCGGTCGTCGCGTTCATGCCTTTGTATGTGTCGTTGCCGACGGTGTTGAACAGACGACCACCCTTGTGGTGACGGAAGCGTTTGCCGCCTTCGTTGAAGTAGAGATCGTCGGGACCAAAGTCGTTGGCGACGTAGAGGTCGGTGAAGGTGTCGTTGTTGAGGTCGACGGCGACGGCGGCCAGCGACCAACGGGTGTCGGTGAGTCCCCAGGCGACGTTGTCGGCGCGGGTGAAGTGGCCGCCGTCGTTGAGGTAGAGGACGTTTTCGCCGCCGTTGTCGGCGTTATGCCAGCCGTTGTGCATGAAGTGCAGCGCCCGACGGTCGCCGTCGTCCTCGGGCTTGGGAAGCTTGAAGATATTGAGGGGCGTCCTGGTCGGGTAGTCGGGCAGAAATGGCGTCGTGGCATTCAAGATGAGCAGGTCGAGGTCGGCGTCGTTGTCGACGTCGAAGAAGACGCCACCGAGGCTGACGGTGTGTTCAGTGAGGCCAACCTCGTCCGAGACGTCGACAAACGAAGGCGTACCAGTCTCGGTGCGCAGGTTTTTCAGCAGCAGCGAACGGCCAAAGGCCACCGCGACGAAAAGGTCGTCGTCGCCGTCGCTGTCGATGTCGACGAAGGCACCACCGGCGGCGACGCCACGGTCGATGTGGTGGGCCGCGAGGTCAGACAGCACCGGCACCGGCAAGCGCTCGAAATGCAAGCCGGTGGCGTCGCTGCGGTTCAGATACATGGCAGCGCGGTCGTCGGCGTCCTTGAGGGCGTTGGTCAGGAAGACATCAAGACGGCCATCGCCGTCGACGTCGCCCACGGCCACGGCGTCGCCGACGCTCATGATCCACTTGGCGATGTGCAGCAGGCGCGGGTCAACGGTCTGCAGCAGGTTGCTCATGGGCCTCGTCAGCGCCGGCCCGTCAGGAGCCACCTCCAAGGCGAAGGTCTGGGGCTCCGTCGAGGTCGCCGCCCCCGTCGACAGGGCCACGGCACCGTAGGCGCCACCCAACACCAACGTCACCACGATGGCGCGCAGCCGCGCGATGGAGCCGAGTTCAGTGTGCACCCAATTGGACCATCCGCCGGCGCGGATCTGCTGCGCGTGGGCGAACACAAAACGGCCGGTGGCGACGGCGAGGGCCGCGTAAAAAAACGTGAAGACGCTTTCTTTGGCATGCAGAACCAGATCGATGGCGGCCACGAGAAAGGCCACCAGCACCTGGGCCTTCGGCGTCTTGGGCGAGGTGCCGGGGTCGGTCAGCATATACATCGTAAACAGGAAGAACGGCGGTGTGGTCATCGTGCCGATGAACAACACCTCGGGAGGCAGATGGTGCCGCATGATGAACGCGCGCAGTCCTGTTTGCGCCGCGTAGAAGAGCAAGAAGCTGACGATGAGCCAGGTGCGCCCGACGCGAAACACGAACATGGCCAGGGCGGCTGCCACCAGGAAAAACGACACGGTGAACGCATTGCCGTCCCACTGGTAGGCGGGCGAGGCCGTGATGAGATCGCGGCCGACCAGCAGGCTGATGGCGACGGCGAACATCGACGGATTGAAGACGTGGCGGCCATTGACGGTGAGGATGTGTTTGCCGGCGATGCAGATGAGCACGGGCAGAAATGGCAGCAAGCTGCCATGGGAATAATTCAACAAGATGGCCAGCGAGCAACAGCTGATCCACGCCGACAGCGGAAACACCGCGGCGCCGCGCACCACACGACTATAGACAACGTCAAGGACGCTGCCGGCGACGACGATGAACAGCATCTGCCAGGGCGAGCGGTTGAAGCCGAACACCGAGAAACCCAACACCCCATAGAGCGTCAGCAGGCTGCCAAAAGCCCACCGCGGATCAGACCAGGGCGGCACCTCAAAGAGGGGTTGCCAACGGCGACGCTCGTCGGACAGGGTCGGCGCCTGCATCGTCGTCGAAATGGTCTCAGCCATGGGAATCCTCGCCAGCGCAGTGCGCACGAGATCGTCGCAAACGGGATGCTGGGATACAATCCGAATCGTTCTGCACCAGGACAGTGACGTGACCCAAAGCCCTCCAGGCACCAGACCGACTCGACCACGAAGCGCGACCCTCGTTGACGCAGCGATCAGCCGCCTGCGGGTGGCCAACGTCGACGACAATGACCGCATTCTTGACCTGATGGCCGACGTGCCGATGGAGGGGCAGCTGGCGGTCGCCACGCGGCGAGACCCGGACTTCTTCGACCTTTACCGCCTGCAGCGCGGCGACCATCGCCTGTGGGTCTACGACAACGACGACGGTGGCCCGCTCAAGGGGATGGGCGGCGTACTGGTTCGCGATGGTTGGCTTGATCAGCATCCGATGAAGGTTGGCTACCTCGGCGATTTGCGCACGCGCGGTTTCATGCGGGAGCGACTCGCATTTCCGCACGTCTATGCGCATCTCTTCGATCAGACCGTGCAGCAGACGGGCTGTGAGCACTTCTTGACGGGGATCCTCGCCGACAACGTTGCCGCCATCCAGGCCCTGGCGACCTCGGCGTCGAGGCGCACGGGCAAGCGTCAGGGCCAGCCGCATTACCATCTGCTCCGTCGCTTCGACATGGCCAATGTCCATTTCCTTCGGCGACGCGGACGCCGAAACACCAGCGGTGTCGTGGTGCGGACGGCCACCATCGACGACGTCGCCGCCATTGCTGGATTTAATATGCACTTGAATGGATTGACTATCA
>CAJBHN010000568.1 GCA_903952805.1 uncultured Myxococcales bacterium
CATCGTCGTCTCCAAGGGCGCGCGGCAACCAAACGAGCACGGCGCCGTAGTGCAGCAGCTGGGCGCACACCGCCGCCGAAAAGAGCTGCACCGCGAAGTCGGCCCGCTGCCACGACGGCCACAGGTAGACGCCCAGATGTTGGGGCAAATCGCCGGCGCTGAAGAAGCGGTGGTCAACGTCGACGACGTCAGCCGCCACCGTCGACAGCAGCCCCGATGCGACCACCAGGGGCGCGCCAATGAAGACCGCGCTGCCCAGGCCCAGGGCCATCCAGCGCCTGCCAGCGGGGGCCCGCTCGACGACAAATCCCAGCGGCGTGAGGTTGTGCCCGATGGCGAACAGGAGCAGGGCCTCGACGGGAGCGACGACGACGCCCACCACCAGCAGCACACCGACCAGGGCACCCACGACGCCGACCGTCGGCCGCCACCGCCACGCCAGCGTCGCCCCAATGAGGACCATCGACGCCACCAGCGTGAGTTCGATGCGAATGGGCCAATCCGACGTGAACGTCGTCACGAGGCGAGCTGCACGCACCGCGACAATCCCCAGCAGGGGTATCCCGGCCAGCAGCCACAAGCGCCGCGGCAGACGGCGGCCAAAGCGCCCATCGACGTAGCGCAGCTCGACGACGACGTGAGCGAGGCCGAAGCAGGCCAGCGACGTCGTGTAGGCCAGCAGGGGCACCACCGTCGCCACCAGCATGACGGCCACGACGAAGGCAACAACACCGACGACGACGGACACTGGAGCCGCTGGCCTCACGGTGCCAACCGTGGGGGGCGTTGGTCGGCGACCGCGTCGATGGCCGCCGCGAGACACGCCAGCGTCAAGCCACGCCGCGGCGCCGCCGTCAGCAGCAGGCGCCGTGCGGCTTCAAGGTGGCTGTGCTGGCTCTGGGGCATCTGGGCGAGCCACTTCACGCCGCCGGCCGCCAGGCGGATGAGCCCCTGCACAAAGCGGGCGTCGTCGTCGCTGCCGACCTTGCGGGCAGCGAGCCACACCTGCTCCCACAGCTCGTGGGCCTCAAAGTAGCAGCCGGCGTCGAAGAGATCGCAGCCGTAGTCGAACCAGTCGGCGCGGTCAGCGGCCGCGTACCACCCTTCGGCCGGACGGGGACTGTGGCCAGCGACAAACGTCCGGTCAGGCAGTGAAAGCCAGGGGACTCGTCGTCGCTGCGCCGACCCTGCGGGCCTCATGCGAAGGTGATGGATTGCTGGCCGGGCTTGAGCACCCGCACGGGTTGGATGGCCATGACCTTCATGAAGACCTTCAGCAGGAAGGGATCGAACTTGTACATCATGTCGCTCATCATCAATGTCAGGGCGACCTCGGGCCCGTAGGCCTCCCGGAACGGCCGCGCTGACGTCAGCGCGTCGTAGCAGGCGGCGACGTTGATGATGCTGCCGTAGAGGCCCAGTTCAACCTTGGGCGGCACGAGTTTCACGTTTCCCTGCTGGTCCTTCATCGGCATCGAGTAGTCCACCTTGGCTTCATACGCCGCGATGATGCGCTTGATGGTGCTCTGATCGAGGCTGCGGCCTTTGAGCAGGGTCTTGACCGTATGCAACGGAAACAGATCGATGGTGCGCCGCTCTTCCTTCGTGAGAGAACGCCTCTTATTGAGAATCTGTGGATCAATCTCAGCCATGCCAATATCATGAAACATGGCAGACATACCAAGCTCATGCATTTGCGAGCGACTCAAACCCAACTCGTGACCGAAGACAATCGCAATCAACGTTGTGTTCACAGAGTGATACATCAAGTAATCATCAACGGATCGGGTCGTCGTCATCCCCAGAAAATGGC
>CAJBHN010000569.1 GCA_903952805.1 uncultured Myxococcales bacterium
ACAACGACCCCCGCATGCATGACGACGACAACGAGCGGCGGCTGCAAGAGAACCACGGGCCCTTCTTTCGCCGCGGCATCGAGGCCCTGCGGCGCACCTGGCACCCCGACGATGCCCTGCGCACCCTCGACCGCGGCGACCCCACGCGTCTGTGTGGCCGAAAGACGCGGACCACCAAAGCGGTGGCCATCATCGACACCGAAGGCACCGTGGTCGACGTCGACGTTGTGGATGAATCCGGCTGCGCCGTCCTCGACACCGAAGCCGTCGCTGCCTTCAAACGCGTCGCGCGTTTTCCCTATCCGCCCAAGGGTCTCTTTGTGAATCCCGATGGCACGCCGGCGCCGACGGCCCGCTACCCCGTGCGCTTCACCGTCAGCTTCGACGGTGGCCTGCGCCTCGACTGGAACTGACGTCCGACCCCGCTCCCTGCCAGAGACGTTGTCCGGCCAGCGCCGTACCCCGAGACGCCGTATCCGGAGGCTGACCATGCGTTGCCCTGGCCACCCGGTCGCCATGTGGGTCTTTTGATGACATGTCGGTAGCGACGTGGAGTCGTTGTCCACTCGCGTCGTTTTTCCAACGTGCCCCTGCCGTTCGCCTACGCTGGTTTCTGGTCTGGCGGGGCTCCCCCGCTGGACCATTGGGTGCCGCACGCCGCGGCGAGCAGGAGGCCATGGCGATGGGGCACCGCGACGACGACAACCTGCCGACCGAGCTGATGCCGCCGCTGGATCGCTTCATTCTTGGTGATGAGTTGGGGGCGGGCGGCATGGGTCGGGTGCTGCGCGCCGTCGACAGCGAAACGGGCGAGGTCGTCGCGGTCAAGTTGGTCATCAACGCCGATGGCGACGTCGAGGGCGAGCGCAACGAAGTCGCTTTGCGCTTTGCCCGTGAAGTGCGGGCGGCCTCGACCCTCATTCATCCCAACATCTGTCGCGTGGTGGCCTGGGGGCGTGCGCCCAAGACACTCTACATGGCGATGGAACTCATCGACGGACCATCGGTGCAGCAGCTGCACAAGGCCGCGACCCGGTCGTTACGCAAACGTTTGCCGTTGTCCCTCAGCGTCGAAATCGCCCGCCAACTCTGCCTGGCCCTCGACCACGCCCACGCCCACGGCGTCATCCACCGAGACATCAAGCCTGCCAACCTCATGACGACGACTGCGGGCGTCATCAAGTTGGTGGACTTCGGCATCGCTCGTTCGCTGCACGACGAGGCCATCACCCAGACCGGTGCCCTGGTGGGCACGCCCAGCTACATGAGCCCCGAACAGGTGCTGGGCGGCACCGTCGACGGCCGCGCCGACCAATTCGCCGTCGGCGCCACGCTGTTGACGCTCGTGACGGGCAAGATGCGCTTCGCCGGCGTCGAGGCCACCAGCGTGCTCATGAAGGTCGCCTGCGAGCCAACGCCGACGTTGTTTGAGGTGGCGCCCGAAGCGTCGCCGGGCCTGGCGCGGACGCTGGCGCGGGTGACGCGGCTGACGGCGGACCATCGCTTTGCCTCCTGCGCCGACATGGCGCGGGCGCTTGAGGACAGCGACGAATGGCGGGTCTTTGACAGCGAAGCCGAGGCCCGCGCCACAGTCGCGGCGTACCTCAATGACCAAGACGGCGTGGCCGCCGAGCTCGAACTGCGCCTGTCTGACCGCCACCGCGCACGGGCGTCGCGGCTCGCCGACACGGGCTCGGTCGAGGCCGCGCTGCTCGCTCGTCGCTGTGCTTCGTTGCTGGTGGCCGGCGACACGCTGGTGGCCGAACCCGCCGACACCCCTGCCATTGTCGAAGCCCTCGCCGCCTTTGCCGCCACGCCCACGTCGCCGGGGGTCCTCAAGCGCCTGGCAGACCTCTATCGGGCCAATGCCCATCCCAGGTTGGCGGCGGCGTTTCTGCTCCGCTACCTGCAGGAGCGCCCCCAGGACAGCCACGCGTCACTGCAGTTGGACACCATCGTCGACGGCGCCGGCCCCAAGTCCGGCCCTGGTGCCTCCAGGCTCAGCACCAGAGACATCATGGCGGGGGTGCGCACTGGGGGCCAGATGCAGCCCGCGCGCAGTGGGGACGCTCAGGGTCGTTCTGGCGGGCAGTCGTCGCCGCCGCGCCCTGGCAGCGCCACGGCACCCGGCGCGGTGGCTGCACGGTCGTCGTCGTCGTCGTCGTCGTCGTCGTCGTCGTCTGACGCTCTCGCTCCCCGCTTCGCGCCCCTGGTCATGAGCGACACGTCGTCGAGGGCATCGCCGCGGGTGCCTCCGCTGGTGTGGGCGCTGGGGGCAATCGTCGTGGCTGCCCTCGCCGTGTTGGCGTTTTCCCGCTTTGTCACCAGCACCGTCGACACGGTTCAACTCGCGGTGTCGGACAACGAGGCCGGGCTGGGGCGCTTTGAGACCAACAACGCCGTGCGCCGGTGGCACAACGCCTTGAGCGAGGCCCGCGGTCAGAGCGAGCGCGGCAACCACGCCGGCGTCGTCACCGCCATCAATGTCCTGTTGGCCCAGCAGCCGCCGGCGGAGCTCGCCATCGAAGGCATGCTGCTGCGGGCCTCTGCGCGGGAGCACTTGAAGGACGATGTGTCGGCGCGCCTCGACTTTGAGGCCTTCTTGCGTGAGAGCGCCGTCAACGACCCCCGTCGCGACGCCGCCCGTGACCGCCTCAATGGCATCTACGCGCGTTTGACGCCGGCGCCGCCCCACAACCCGGTCGCCCCCAAGCCCGCCGCTCCCGCCGTCGAGACAGCGACCATGGTGGTGCCGGCAGATGCGCCGCCGCCGTTGCCGCCCATCGAGCCCTGACGCCGCCGCTGCCGACGACGACGTCGTCGTTTCCACCTCAGCCTGCTAGCGCTGCCGCCAGCGCGACGACGGCGGCAACGTCACCAGCGGCATGCCTGGGGGCTGAAAGCCCGGGTTGTTCAGGTGGTAGTCGGGCAGCCAGCGCAGCCCTCGTCCGACCCGGGTGGTGCTGGACGAGCGCGTTTCCAATTCGCTGTTGAAGCCGGCCACCAGATGCCCGCGCAAGACAAAATGGTTGTCGTCGAAGGTCTGGGGCGTGCGGAACAGGTCGGCGAGGTCGTGCTCGTCGTCGCTGTTTCGGGGCAGCCCGCTGATGAGGGACGCTTCGACCACCATGACGCCCGTCGCTGGAGCGCCGCTGGTGATGGCGTCGTTGTTCCACGGATGAAGCTCGTCCCGCCAGCCTCGCGACAAGAAGGTCACCCGGTCAGCCACCAGGGCCACCTTGGCATGGGGGGGAGCGGGATCGGGGGCGACGGCGGCAATGACGCGATTGAGATCGCCCTGCACATACAGGGGCAGGTCGGTCGCGATGGTCAGTCCCTTGGGAAACTGGGCGGCGGGCAGGCGGCTGCCGTTGTAGATGCGCACGGCGTTGGGGCGGGTGCCTTGATTGCAGGGCATGGGCTCGTCGAATGCGCTCGACACGTCGGCGCTGCCGCCGCACAGACCCACCGGGAGTGCGTTGACCGAGCGGGGGCGATGGACGCTGTTGTTCGAGCTGCCCGGGCAGGTTCGGAGCTCGTCGTCGTCGTCGTCGTCGTTGCGGGTGCACACCGACGGTGGCCAACTCGAGATGGTGGGGCCCTGGTCAGGCTCGGGCAGCGATCCCGTGAACCGGCTGGTGATGTAGATGACGCCATTGAAAAACGCCGGACCGCCGGTGGCCCAGCCCAGCTCATATTTTTGGGTGGCGGCGTCGGTGGCCTGCAGCGCGGCCGCCAGCGTGCCCAGGTTCAGGTTGATGGGCAGGATGTTGCGGTCGCCGTCCCGGAAGCCTGAGCGAGCGCCATCGACGACACCGTTGATGATGTCGCTGACGTCGCTGCACTGACTGACCCCCTTGAAGGTGAAGTCGCCGCAGCCAATGTCCTTGCTGGGCCACAGACCCGGTTCCAGCCGCTGGCAGCTTCCCGCCGATGCCGTGGGGCGGAAGCACTCAAAGCCGCCGCAGTCCGCGTCGCTGACGCAGGAGGTCCCCGTGTTCAGCACCGCCAGGGGCCCGTACGACAGCACGCCGCCCGAACTCTGGGAGCGAATCGTCGTCGACGCGCTGTCCCGGTCGTACCAGGAAAAGAGCTTGGGGAATTCTGTCGGCGAAAAGCCGAGGTCGCCCATGCCAATCTTGTCGACGCTGGCCACGACGGCGTCGGTGGGAGCGACGTGGGTCACGCCCGTGCCGGGGCGATCCGACCAGATGGGCTTGCCAGGCCAAGCGAGGGACTTGTCGCGGTTGTTGTACCAAACGCCATCGATGATCACGATGTCGGCCTTCTCGGCGAGCCGGGCGTCGCCGAGGGCCTTGCTGTCGGTGCTCTTTGGCGGCTCCACCAGCCACCGCAGCGAACGCGTCAACGACGACTGGGCCGCCGACATCGACGGAGTGCCGACCGCCGGCGCCAACACCTGGTCGCTGCCCCGGGTGGAGCCCCGACACACATCGCCGTCCCAGCCGCAGTCGGCACCGAGGCAGGCGATTTCACTCGTCAGGGCCCGGCACGTTTCGGCTCCTCCCAGGGCAATGGGGTCTTTGTCACCGGCGAATTGGACCCCGGGCAACACGAAATCCGAGGCGCTGATCTGCGTGCCGCCCCCGTTGCCATTGAGATGCGCCGACGACGCCGCGCCGTCGTTGACGCGGCGAACCGCCAGCGGCGGCGACCAGCGGGTGGTGGGCGCCGTAGCAAAGAGGGGAAACGACATCAGCGGCAACGACGGGATCACGTACCGGTCCGTGGAACCGCACGGTCGCTGCGTCAGGTCGTCGCGCACGACGACGGTGACCATGAGCACCTGCTCGAGGGCCGTGCGGCCCGCAAATGGACCGCTCGCAATGGGTCGCGTGGTCCGACCCCGGGCCGAGCCAAAGCTGATCGAGAAATGCTCCAGCGTGGCGCCGGCCGGGGCCAGGAAACGGGGCAGCTTGTTCCCATCGACGACGTCACAGGCGCCCAGGGCACAGATGGCGTCGGTGAGGTCGCGGGGG
>CAJBHN010000570.1 GCA_903952805.1 uncultured Myxococcales bacterium
GTCGGCAACCCCGTGATGTACGTGGGCGCAAAGACCGGCCGCGACGGCATCCACGGCGCCACCATGGCGTCGGACAGCTTCTCCGACAGCAAAGAGACCGCCCGCCCGACGGTGCAGGTCGGCGATCCGTTCAAGGAAAAGCTGCTGCTGGAGGCCTGCCTCGAGCTCTTCGAGCGGGGCGCCGAGCTGCTGGTCGGCATCCAGGACATGGGGGCCGCCGGCCTCACTTCGTCAGCTTTCGAAATGGCGAGCCGAGCTGGGTCCGGCGTGTCGCTCGACCTCGACCAGGTCCCCGCCAGGGAGACGGCCATGACGGCCTACGAAATCATGCTGTCGGAGTCCCAGGAACGCATGCTGCTGGTGGCCCGCGCCGGCAAAGAAGGCGAAGTCCGCGCCATCTTTGAGAAGTGGGACCTCGACTGCACCACCATCGGCGTCGTCACCGACGACGGCTTTGTTCGCTTGCGCAAAGATGGCATTGAAGTCTGCTGCCTGCCCGCCGAGCCCCTGGCCGACGAGGCCCCGCGCTACCAGCGGCCCCTGACGGCGCCGGTGCCCGTGCCCCTGCCCCCCGGTGCGCTCAAGGCGCTGACGACCAGGCCCCAAGACGCCATCCGCGCCGTGCTGTTGTCGCCCTCGATGGCGCCCAAGTCCTGGATTTATCGGCAGTATGACCGCGAAGTCGGCGCCGGCACCGTCTTTGACGGCACCTTCGCCGCTGCCGCCCTGGTCCGCCTGCCCGAGACCAAGCGCGGCATCGCGATGGCGCTGGTGTGCGACAGCCGCCAATGCTTTTTGGACCCCAAAGAAGGCGCCAAGCGCGCCGTCGTCGAAGGCGTCGCCCGCGTCTCGGCCGTCGGCGCCCTGCCCGTCGGCGTCACCGACTGCCTGAACTACGGCTCGCCGCTGATTCCCGAGCAGATGGCCCAGCTGTCCCTCGGCGTCGACGGCATCAGTGAAGCCTGCACCGCCCTCGGCGTGCCGGTCGTGTCTGGCAACGTCAGCCTCTACAACCAGACCGACGCCCACGCCGTGCTGCCCACCCCGACCATCGGCGTCGTCGGCGTCGTCGACGACCTCGACAAGGTGGCTCCAGCCATGGCGCTGAAGCCCGGCGACGTGCTGCTGCGGCTCGGCGCACCACCGACGACGCTGGAAGGCAGCCTGGCGGCCTGGCAGGTCGCCCGGGGCCAGGGCATCGTGCGGCCCCTCGACCTCGAGGCCGCTGGCGCCTTGTGCACGCTGACCCGCGACTTGCGCCTGAGCGGGCACGTGCTGGACGCCTGGCCCGTCACCGCCGGCGGCCTGGCCCAGACCCTGTTTTCGGTGGCGTTGGCCAACAACCTGCCGGTGCGCAGCATCCTGCCCGACGGCGAGGACTTCCTCGTGTCCTACCTCGGCGAGGACCGGCTGTGCTTTGTCGTCGCCATCGACAACCAGGGCGTGCCGGCGGTGCAGGCCCGGGCCGCCGAGGCCGGCATCGAGGCCGTGGTGTTGGGCGCCGTCGGCGTCACCACCCAGTTCAGCCTCCATGACCACCTGGGGGACCGCAGCTTCGCCGCCGATTTCGGCACCCTGGTGGCTGAAGCCGAGGGCGTCGTCGGCGCCATCGTCCAGTCCGCCAGCCGTCCGCGCGCCACGCCGAGGCCCACATGAGCACGCTCCCCCCGTTTTGGCCCTCCCGCTTCGACGACGCCTTCGACGACGAGAGAGACGGCGGCGACGCCTTCCACGATCGCTGCGCCGTCGTGGGCGTCTTTGACCCCGCCGCCGCCGGCACGCCGGAGTCCGCCAAGCTCGCCTACCTGATGCTCTACGCGCTGCAGCACCGGGGCCAGGAGTCGGCGGGCATCGTTTCGGCAGATAAAGAAGTGTTGAAGCGAAAGATCGGCAACGGCCACGTCGCCGACGTCTTCACCGAAGCCGACCTCGCGGCCCTCACGGGAGCGGTTGCCATCGGCCACGCCCGCTACGCCACCGCCGGCGACGCCAGCGACACCGACGCCCGCCTGCGGGATTGCGGACCGGTCTTCGCCCGCTGCCAGGCCGGTCCCATCGCCATTGCCCACAACGGCAACCTGGTGAACGCCGACGCCATCAAGAGCCAGCTGGAGGAGCGGGGATCGATCTTCTCGTCGACGGTCGACACCGAGGTGCTGCTGCATCTCATCGCCTCGACCCATGGCTCATTATTGCAGCGCTTACAGAAGTGCTTAAAGCAGGTACGTGGCGCCTACGCCGTGACGGTCACCGGCGACGGCAAGCTCTACGGCGCCCGCGACCCCTCGGGGGTCCGGCCCCTGGTGCTGGGCAAGCTGGGCGACACCGGCTGGGTGCTGGCGTCGGAGACCTGCGCCTTCGACCTCATTGGCGCCGAATTCATCCGCGAAGTGGCCCCCGGCGAACTCGTGATGATCGACGA
>CAJBHN010000571.1 GCA_903952805.1 uncultured Myxococcales bacterium
ATCGCCAACGCCGCCCGCACCGTTGGTGTCGGCGACCCGGCGGTCGCGGACCATGTCGATGGAAGCCGCGCGTGCGACGTTGCAGGCCGAGCTGAGCCTGCATGACGGCGACGTCGCTGGCGCAGTCGCTGCCTGGCGTGTGGCCGTGCGTGCCGATGACACGTCGCCCTATCTCCAGGTCCGGCTGGGCGAATGCCTGTTGTTGGTGGGCGACCCCATGGGGGCCGCCACCGCTGCCAGCGCCGCTTGGTCTTTGGGACACGATGGCAACGATGACGACGTCGAAGTCGAGGACGGCTTGGCCGCCCTGCGTGTGCAAGCCCAGGCGTGGAGCGAACTGGGTGAAGCCGACCGCAGCGAAGCCACCTTGCGTCAGGTCCTCATGCGCGCCCCCGGGGAGGCACGGGCGTCGGCCATGCTTGCCGAGCGCATGGTGGCCCGCGCTGCCCTCGACGACGCTGAAGCCGTCGTTGAACGCTGGATGCAGGATGCTCCCGGTGTCGAGGGCCGGGTGGGCCTGGCCAGGGTCTTTGCCGAGCGGCGACAAATCGAGCGCGCGTTCAGGCACCTTGACCTCGCGTTGCTGAAAGCTCCCGACGACGAAGACGCCCTCGTGCTCCGTCGCGACCTCTGGTGGGCCCTGGGCCGTTTCGATGAGGCCACGGTGGCGGCGCGAGCGCTGTTGGCGGCTCGTGGCGACAGCCCCCAGACCCGCAGTTCCCTGGTGAGCGCCCTGGCGCTGAGCGATCCACAGGCTGCCGTCGACGTCGCCAACGGCATCGTGGCCGACGACCCCGGCGAACGCAGCCGCCTGGTGGTGGCCGACGCATTGGAGCGCGGTGGTCTCATCGATGAGGCCATCGGGATCTTGTCGTCGTCGTCGTCGCGGGGCCCGCTGGGCGCCATGCTCACCCTGGAGGTGGCGCGGCTTCAGCTTGTTCGCCACCGACCGGGCGTGGCGCAGCCCATGGCCTGTGGTCTCGCCGACAGCCTGCCGCCCACGGACCTGCGCTTGCTGGACGCGGCCAGCAGCCTCTGTGCCCGGGCCGAGGCCGATCTCGACGACACGGTTCCGGCGGTGGCCCGCCTGCTGCGCATCACGTCGCTGACGCCGCCACGAGCCCGGCCCTTGTTGGCCCTGGCGTCGGTGTTGGCGGAAACGACGGCGGCGTCGGCCGTCGCTGTGTCGGCACAGACAGCGAGGGCGGCCCTTGATGCCCTCGACATGTCGAACCTTGGCAGCGCCGAGACCGCGCCATCGGTCGATGTCATCCTCGCTGCGGCCAGCGTGCTGCAGGCCGCCGGCCACAGCGACGAGGCCAAAGCCCTCGCCAAGGCCCTGATGCGGGCCCGCCCCGCCGACCGCAGCGCTGTGCTTGGCTATGCGCGCTTGCTCGCGAGCGATGCCGACAGCGACGTCGACACGACGGCCGCCGTCGAGCTCGTGGAACACCTCGTGGAACGCAGCGGCGCCGACGTCGACGCCCTCAACTTCATGGCCTTCGCCCTCGCCGAGCGCAGCCTGCGCCCCGATGACGCCCGCGCCTTCGCGTGGCGAGCGGTGCTGCGAGATCCCCACAGCGGCTACGTCACAGACACGCTGGGCTGGGCCGAGCTCAAGGCCGGCGACCCTGCCGCCGCCGTCATCACCTTGCGTCG
>CAJBHN010000572.1 GCA_903952805.1 uncultured Myxococcales bacterium
CCGCTGGATTGGTCGGTGAACGCAGCGAGAGAATATATTCCTGCAACGGCGAGAGCCGTTCGTGACTCCACTCCCCGTCGATGCCGGCGCCGATGGCCACAAATCCGTCGAGGAAACCAATCAGACTCTCGGCTCCACCCGTCCACGCCAACAACTCATTGGGCATGCCGACATTGCTGGCTTCGGCCGGCGTTGGCAGTCCCCACAACGACAAGATCTTGCTGACGGTGTGGACGCCATCGTCGAGAGGCAAGGGCGCCATCATGAAATCCATCGTGCCCGTCAGCCAATGGGCATAGTGCCCTTCGATTTCCGGCGAAAACACGGGCTGCTCGGCACCCAGCAAGGGGAGCAAGTTCAAGAGCAACTCGATGCGGAGCCCTCGATCGGCCTGCAAGATGTCGATGTAGGGTTGGGCCTTGGCGATTGCGTCGGGGTGATGATCCGCGGCATTGAATCCGGGGGCGACGCTTTGCGCCGGCAATGAAATCGCGAGGATATGCTCGCCATAATCGTAGGCATGATTCGGCGCGCCGACGCTGTAGCGACCGTCTGGGAGCTGGGCGAAATGACAAGAGGCACACGTAAAGGCGAGGGTCTCGACGCTCCCAAGCGGCGCGCCTGGTGCGACGCCGAGCGGCAAACCCGGGTGGGTTGGATCGGGGACCAGCCCAATGCCGCTCCAGGCGGTGCCACTCACCGCTGGAAAGCGGTTGCCAAAGAACTCCAGCAGGGCTTTGGGGACACCAATGGTGCCGAATCCTTCGTAGAAGAACATCGACTTGCCGCACAAGAGTTTCTGGCGACGGTCGTTTGGTGAGGCAAGCCAGGCCTCGCAGGCCCCCTCAAGGGCACCGTGCTCCAGCAGCGCGTCGAGGTCGACGGCGGTATTGGTCAACCCCTCGTCATCGTCTGGCTGGGGCAGGAAGGGGTCGGGCAGTTGAGGCCCGGGCTCTTCGTTGGAGCCGGCGTCGCCCGGCGAAACCGATCCGCCGACGCCTGCGTCGCTCGGGCCAGATTCAGGGGGGCCCGACGCAGCGCAGCCGCCCAGCAGCGGGCTGATCAGGATCAATGCCGAGACAACACAACGCAGCATGGTGGAAGTCCATCACGCCCGATCAAGCGTGAAAAGTCGCGAGTTCAACGTCTCGTATTCAGCGCGGCTCGCCAGAGTGACGTGTCGACGCTATGTGCCTCAAATGTCGAAGGTTCAACGTCCTGCTCGTCCTGCTCGTCCTGCTCGTCCTGCTCGTCCTGCTCGTCCTGCCGAACGTTCAGCCCCGGCAGGTCCTGCGCAGCCTGCACCCGGGCCTGCTGCACCATCCCCACTTTCTGCTGATGGTCGAGCCGTCGCCTTGCCGTCGCTAGTGCGGATGGGTCAGCTCTCACGCCTGAGCGGCGTGCCGTCTTCAACCATCAAGCATTACCTCCGGGAGGGATTGCTGCCGGCCAAGAGTGTCAGCACCGCCAAAAACAGCGCGCTGTACGACAGCGGGCTCGTCGATCAAGTGCGTCACATCAAGGACCTGCAAACGACCCACTTCCTGCCGCTGTGGCGAATCAAGGAAGTGCTGAGCGGCGACGCCGACACCGTGGCAGCTACCGTCGCCGCCGCTGTCGACCGCGTCCGCGAGGGAGACGCCGAGCCCCGGAGTTTGCAGGTCAGCGCGTTGATGCAGCGCGGCTTGTCCGACGAAGAACTGACGTATCTCCGCGACAAAGGGCTCATCGGCGGCGGTGACGTCCTCGGTGGCGATGACATCGCGCTGTGCGAGACGATCATCAGCGCTCGGGAAGCGGGTCTGACCGACCGTTTGTCAACGCTGGCCGTGCTCGAGCGTTACCGACAGCAACTGGAGGCCCTCGTGGCCGCCGAGGTCGAAATCTTTCAGGAGAGCATTGTCACCGGCGCCGGCGAACGACTTGCCCTCTCGACCGTGGACGCCATGAAGGTCAGCGAACGATTGGTGCTCTTGCTGCGCAGGCGCATGCTCTTGCCCGTCTTTGAGGCCGCTTCAGCGACCAGCAAGATCGCCAAGAAAATCCGGCCGGTGAAGACCGACACATCTGACAAGCGTCGCAAAGACAAGAAGCGGAAATAGCGGCAACAGGCGAAGGAAGCAGATGATTGGATGTCCACGCTCGAGCCAAACAAGAGTCAACGTCCAACCGTCAGCTCCCGGAGGAGAAATCATCGCGACCACAGACGCCGGCGACGCATCCACTTGAGGCGTCGCACAGACAAGAATCGGAAATGGTCGACGGAAAAGAAATGATTGGATGCCGACGCTCGAGGAAAACGAGCGTCAGCGTCCAGTCGTCACTTCCCCAAGCAGAAATCATCCACACCACAGACGCCATCGATGCATCCACGTGAGCGGCACTGGTCGGGGGTCTGGCACACCTCGCCATCGTCCCGGCTGGCTTCGCAGGCATTGGAACCGGTGACGTCGCACCAGCCCTGCTCGCAGAAGCCGAGCAGCCCAAGACCGTTCACGTCGTAACAGGTCTCCCCCGGGGCCAACGCAACGTACGTCTTGGCCACGCAGCCGTCGCCACCATTGGGCCCTGCACCGGGCACACACTCAAGGCCCGTGGCACAGAGCAATACCGGGTTGAATGGCGAGCAGGCAGCACCTTCAGGGGCAACCGGCACGCATTCGCCGGCGTCGTCGACGCTGGGGAATCCGCATTGCCCGTCGCCCTGGTCGACGCAACAAAAGGCATGGACGGGGTCGCACGTCCCATAAAAAAGGCCGCCGAATCCGTCGGCGAGGGGGCGGCACGTCCCTGCTGCGGCGTCACGCGAAAACATGGACCGCTGCTGCTCACCACCATCTGGTGGGCCCAACCCGAAACACGTCCCGTCAAAAAGGGCATTGGCGACGTCTTCACCGCAGGCGGCCGTTTCGAGGACATTGATACAGGCCTCGGCTTGCGAAGAGTCGTAGTCGATCAGGCCATCGCGAGCAGCAGCGACGAATGGGCCGATGCCCTTGATGGTATGGATGTCCGTCACGACGGCGGGGCATTCCTCGACGGAAAGCGTCGCATTCGGCGGGAGCCTTGGGATCACGTCGGCAAAAATACCATCCGGGTCGCCGTTGGCGACGACCGAGAAGAACCTCGTGATCTCCTCGTCTGATGGACAACAGCGATAGAGAGCGTCGCAGAGCGCCACGGAGGCCTCTGGGAGCATCTGGTCGAGAATCGGTCCGGATTCTCCCTCTCCCTCTCCCTCACCCTCTCCC
>CAJBHN010000573.1 GCA_903952805.1 uncultured Myxococcales bacterium
GGTGGCTAAGATAATTTATGGACTTATGTGTTTCGCGCGGGCCTATCGCAGGGCCTATCGCAGGGCCTACCGCGGGAGATGTCGATCAGGGTGGCCGCCGCGGCGTGGACGGCGTCCGGGCCGGCGGCTTCGTCGTCACAGCTGCGTCTGACCTTGACCTTGAGGACGATGCGGGTGCTGCTGCTGCCGATGCTACGGCTGCTGCTGCCGATGTTTTTAGGGCCTTTCTTGGCCCCGTTCGCTATGATGTCGCGCAGGCTGCGGTGCTTGCCCCCCTTCGCGGACACGCCCAGCATGTAGAAGCTGGGCGGTCTCGACGCCGCCCGCTGCGCGGGCCCCTTGGCCCTGGTGGTGGCCCTGGCGGTGGCCCTGTTTACGGAGCGTCTCTGACGGGGCATCGTAGGCGTCTCTCCCGATGGATCGATGAGGGGCGGTGGGGGCTCGCTCTTGGGTTCTTGGGTTCTTGGGTTTAGGGTTTGGGTGAGCCTAGTGTGTGGCCGGTGGGATCGTTTGCGGGCGGGTTGCACCGATGGCGGATCACTTTTTTCTGCGGAGGGCTCGGGCGAGGCTAGCCTTGCCCGCGTCCGTCACGCCTTCGCAGCCGCTCAGGTCGAGGCTCGTCAGCGCCGGCGAAAACCCACATTGATCGCTTGTTGTTACACGGGTGGTCGCAACAAGCTGGCTAGTCTTCTCCTCCTACTAGCCGCTGACGGCGGTGTCTACGAAGGCGAAATCCTGGAACAGAAGAGGGACCAGTTTCAAGCCGAAGTAGCATTTGACTTGCGGTCCAGTCCCCCCGATGCTATGTTTCACGGACTTGACCCCGAACTTCCGCTTGATCATACGCCCTAGCATGTTCTTGCTGACACCCCCCCGCGATGCATGCGTGACTCTTTTGCTCTCGTGCACTTTGTTTCAATGTTTCAATGTTGCAGAGTTTTCGCTAACAATCGATGTAGTACAAATTTTATTTTTACAAATATAAAAAAACAATTGTAGTGCCCGTTGCACCGAGAAAACTCTGCAACATTGAAACATTGAAACAAGATGTCGCTTGGGGGGCGCTGCGCTAGGCGGGGGGCTACTCGACGTCGGGAATGGACACTTGTGGTGTTGCTACTGCGAGCTTCAAGCCAGAAAACCCTCTCACGGAGTTCCCACCCCCGGGTCGGTGCATGTTCGACTTGATCCCGTACTTTTTCCCGATCATGAGCCCCAGTTTGTTCTTGGACACCCCCATGTCGGCTTCGGTGGCTCTCGCGTGTGCCACTGGGACTGTCAAAAAGTCGCCTGGATCCCCGCGCATGAAGAGCTGGTCCAGCTTGTCGACGGTGGACTCCCCCTCGACCCACTCCGCGGTCTCGGTGGTGACCTGCTCCGGCAGCTCGGGCTTCGCGGCCACGTACGCCTTGCACAGCATGTAGGCGAAGGCGGCGCCCACCTCCGGCGTCGCGACCCACTCCTTGAGCGAATCGTTGCCGCGCCGCACGTTGGGGTTGGTGCGCAGGGCCGCCTCGTACTTGGCCGCCTCGCTGTGGAAGACGTACTTCATGGGGATGAAGGCGACGCGGTTCGAGACCGCATCGTCGAGCGGCTTGATGCAAGGGATGTCGTTGGCCATGATCCAGGGCAGCGACTGGAGCTTGAAGGTGATCTCGTCCTGCCTGTTCTGCCTCCCGGTCACCTCGTCGCCGCCGGAAGCCAGCTCCTTGATGACGTTCCCGTCGATGGTCGCGCCGCCGCCGACCTTGATCTCGTTGCTGAATATGACGCGGCAGTCCTTGACGGCCACCTGCCAGCTGTTGGCCTTGGCCTGGTCCCCCTGCGCACGAGCACACAGCAGGTTGCCCGAGTTGAAGTTGCCCACGAAGTGGTGCAGCGCGCTCTTGACGAGGTCCTGGAAGAGCCCCTTGCCGGCGTTCCCGTCTCCCAGGCAGAAGAAGGCGCGCTTGTCGCCCTTCTCGCCCGCCGCGCAGCGCGCCATGCTGGCCATGACGAAGTCGGCCACGTCGTCCCAGATGGGCAGCACGACCTCGGCTTGGATGCGAGCGGCCAGCGCGTCGGCGGCAGCACCCTCTTCGGGGGTCTCGGGGAACGCGTGCGGGAGTTTGGCGAAGAACACGACGTCCGGGGAGAACGGGGATAGGGTCCGGGTCACGAAGTCGTAGACGCCGTTGGCGAACGCGAGCTTCCGGTGGGACGAGGACGCGGCCTGCCTGTGGAAGAGGTCGTCCTCGGTGGCGAAGTCGGCGATCTGCTTGAGGAGCGCGTCCTGCTTGTTGGTGTTGCGGCAGTAGTCGGGGATGCCGGAGCGGGCGATGAGGCGGCGCATCCCGGTCTTGTCCGTCACGTCGCGGTAGATGCCGAGGCGGGGGTCGTACAGGTAGAGGCACTTGTTGCAGGCCACGAGCCGGTAGCCCGCGGAGGGCAGCCATTCCAGGAACGACTTGCAGGCGCCCACGTCGTCGCCTTGCTCGGGCGTGTTGACGGTGACGCTGATGATGCCGTTGTTGATGCCGACGCCGACTCCCATCACGGTGCCTCCGCCGCGCAGCACCGCGAGCGCGACGTTGTCGGCGGCCTGCTTGTCCAGCCCCCTGGCGACCGCGTCGGCCATGGTTTTGAGCGTCTTCCTGGTAGTGACGCAGGTATCGTTGCGGCCCGGGACGGACACCTTGAGCGCCGACGTCGCCTCGCCAGGCACGCCGTGCCACTTCATGCTGATCCGGTGCCCGTCATTCGAGGGGCACCTGAAGCTGGCGAGGTCGGGGCTCTCTCTTTCGTAGAGAAACGTGGCCTCCGCAGGGATGTTCCGATCGATGAAGCTGAGGGGCTCGTTCAGCTCCAGCGGCCCCCCCAGATAGCCCAGCATCGCCTCGCCGAGTTTGACCTGGTTCCACTGGTCCACCGACCCGCTGAGGCCAGAGACTGGGTCGCGGTACTCGCGTCTCCCGTCCGCCACGTCGATGAAGGTGGTGTCGGGCCGCAGCCCCCCGAGCCTCTCCGGGAACGAAGCCGATAGGAGCGCCGCTGCCGCCCGGCGCTGGTCCGGCGAGAAGGCGGATGCGCGCGACTTGGCCCTCGCGAGCGCCCCTCTCGCGGCGGCCGGCGCGTCCTCCCGCGCCCAGAAGATCAACGAGCCGAAGGTGATGGGCTTGACGCGGTCCGCCCCCGTGGACAGGCTGTCCCACTGTTTCCCCTCCTCTTCCGCCGTGAACTTGGGGCTGGCCGCGCTCCACCGCA
>CAJBHN010000574.1 GCA_903952805.1 uncultured Myxococcales bacterium
ACCTGCTCACAGGTCGCCAACGCGATGTGCCGCAAGACGCCGTCGTGATGGTCGAACGAGTAGCGGTGATGGACGTTGTCGAACGCCGCGCCGCGCACGGCGCCGTCGAGGGCGATCGACCGCGGCGGCAAGGCGGTCAGGGCCCAGGTCTGGCCCTGCGAAAAGACGATGGTGGGGGAAGAGAGCGCTGCTGTGGTCATGCGACACCGACGGGTAAAGAGGACACTACAGACGATTGGGCATGAAGGCGACGCGGCAGCTCGGGCGACCGACATCGAGCCGTTCGCGTGCGTCCCGTAGTCTGCAGGCAGGCGCGCCTTCGGTGGGCAGCGCTGTCCTCGGGCAGCGCTCTCGTCAGGTACTTCGGGGCGGTCCCGACCGGCGCTCATGCGGCTTCTGGTGCCTGCGCCTCGAGCCGCAGCTCGTCGGTGTCGGTGTTCCACGCGGCCGGTGTATAGGCGTCGAGGGTGACGACGCTCGCGAGCATGACCTCGGTGGTCCGCGCGCCGTCGCGCTGCACGACGTAGGCGACTCCGCGCGGGGTGTACCGATGGCCCTGCACCGTGAAGGCGAGCTTCAGGCCAGAGGGCGTGGTCTGGTGGCCACGCGTCCCGAGGGGCGCGACGTCGATCCATGGCCCCACGTCGCGCGCGTGCAGCGTGGGCATGAGCGCGGTGGGCTCGGTCGGGACGACGGTCGACGGCAACTGCCCCATCGACAACGCGAGGGTGGCGATGTCGTCGGCGAGCATGTCGTCGTCGTTCTCGCGGGCGCGCATGCGGGCGTCGGCGACGACGTCTTCGAACAGCTCGACGAGCTGCTGCCCGAGGCGCAACGAGCCCTGGACAGCGTCGTAGATGCACACGCCGGTGTGGGCCACGCCGTCGCCACGCCAGCCGTCGACACGCCAGGTGCCCACGCCGATGTCCTGCTCGTGCACGCCGAGGCGCCCACAGTACGCGGCGCGAATGGCGTCGGCGACATCGCTGCTGGCGTGGACCCCGGCGGCCATCCACACGACGCAGGTGGTCGTGAACGAACGGGTCAGGGGCGCCTGCGACCACGACGAGCCGACGCCGTAGGTCTGCCGCTCAGGTTGCGCGTGTGGCGTCGAGCGCAGCGTGAACCCGCGCACGCTGGTGCTCACCTGACAGACGGCCTCGAACACCCGACCCTCGCCGCCGTCGCGCACCGCGAGCAGGGCGCGGCCGTCGGTCTGCGGGAACACCGAGTCGGTTCGCACCGGCTCGGTGCGCGCCTGCCGCATGAAGGTCAGCGGGGTGACGAAGATCTGCCGCTGCGCCCACGCCCAACGCTGCACGCGCCAGGGCTGTCCGAGGTGCACGTAGATGGCGCCCGGGTGGGCCTCGCGGAGCGCCTGGCTGTGGCTCACCCGACCCAGCCGTCGTGCTTCGTCGCCAGCGACGACGATCTGCAGCTCGATCTCGCCCGCGCTGCGCAGGGGCAACGCGTGGTGGGGGCCGTCTTGCGCCTCCTGCTTGATGCGGAGCAGGTCGTCATCGACGGCGCGGGTCGGGCGCAGCTCATTGTCGACGAGCGCATTGAACAGCTCGTGCCGTGGCAGCGTGGCGAAGGCGCTGCGGTCGTAGCGGGGCGACTCCAGCGCTTCACGCGCGGCGCACAAGGCGTGGCCGTACATCACGAAGCGGTTGTCGAGGTAGAGCCGCGACGGCTCGACGCCACGGGCGAGGTAGCCCAGAAGCGCGCCAGCGGCGTTTGGCAGCTTGCCGTGCTCATCCACGAGGATGCAGAGGGCCGTGGTGCCGGGGCCGCCGCTGCGACCCGCGCGGCCGATGCGCTGGCGAAAGGCCTTGATGGTCGAGGGCACATTGAGCAGGACGGTGACGTCGATGTCGCCAATATCAATACCCAGCTCGAGGGCGCTGGTGGCGACGACGCCTCGCACCTCGCCGCGAGAGAGCGCCTGCTGGATCGTGCGCCGGTCGTCGTCCTCGTAGCCCGAGCGATACGGCAGCACCGTGCCCGTCGCGATGCGCCGAGCGACCTCGGCGCTGGCGTCGGCGACGACGCTCTTGTCGTTGTCGCTGAGGTGATCGAGGGCGCGGAGCACCCGCTCGACGGTCTTTCGCGAGTCGGCAAACGCGAGGGTGCAGCCCGAGGCGCGGCGGGTCAGCGCCTGCATCAGGCGCGCAGCGCGCTCCGGAGCCTGCGCCCGTTCGTCGAGCGGGCGACAGAGCACGAAGCGACGCGTCGGCAACGGGCTCGACTCGGCGTCGGGGCCGACGACCTCGACGTCGCGGCCTGTGAGGGCGCGGATGAAGCCGCCCGCGTCGCTGATCGTCGCCGTGCTCGCGACCAACCGGAACGGCCGCGCCGCGGCCTCAAGGCGACGAAACAGATACGCCGCGTTCGTACCAAAGACGCCCTCGTAGGCGTGCGCCTCATCGACCACCAACAGCCCGAGGCCAGCGAGCCATCGCTGCATCCGCGGGTCACGCAGGTTCGAGAGTACCCACGCCTGGACGATGTCGGGGGTCATGAGCACCACGCGGGCGTTCTCCAGCAGCGTCCACCGCTGGGCGACAGGGACGCCCCCGTGAATGAAGGCGGCGTGGATGTCGGTCTGGGCGAAGTGCTGGCGCCACTTCAGGTGCTGATCCTCGATGAGGGCCTTCATCGGATACAGCGCCAGCACGCGGGTCATGGGCGAGCCCGAAAGCAGGTCATCGGCGAGGGTCATGAACACGAGGGACTTGCCCGACGCCGTGCCCGTCGCGAGGCAGACATCGCCAGCAAGCCCACGCTCGATGGCGGTCGCCTGATGGCCGTACAGCCCCGTCGGGTGGCGCGCCTGCAGACGGGCGCGGGTCGCCGCGTGCAGCCGGGTCGGGACGCCGACGGTGCGGCCTGCCCGACCGGCGACGGTGTGCTCATCGACAACCCGCAGGCCGAGACCGGCGAGGGTGGTGGCGAGCTCCAGCGAGGTGAGCGAGGCGGCGAAGGTCATGGGGGCTCCGTGACGTGGGCGTTCACGCCATGCACGGTCGGAGGCTGGCGTTGCGGACCGACACCCGGCGCCAGCGCCCACCACCCATGCGGCTCGTCAGGACGCCTGACCGGCCTCGTCAGCACCGTCGGCTTCCAGCGGCTCGAGGCCCGGCAGTGTGTGGTCGAGGGTCTCCACACCCTTGAGGGCCTCACCCACCGTGTTCCGCCGGCGATCGAGCTCGTCGAGCTGCTTTGCGACCTCGCCGAGCTTCTTGCGCAGCTTCTTGAACAGGGTCTCGAACGACACCATCTCGCCCTTCACGACGCTCAGCAGCTTGAAGATGTCTTCGGTGCGGTGCCGGATGGCCAGCGTCCGAAACGCCATCTGCAGGCTGGAGAGGATCGCCGACAGGGTGACGGGCCCGGCGACCACCACGCGGTAGTCGTTGGCGAGGGTCTCCAGCAGCGCAGGGCGCCGGGCGATCTCGGCGTAGAGCGACTCCGTCGGCGCAAACAGGATCCCGTAGTCGGCCGTATGCGGGGGCGCGATGTACTTCTCGGCAATATCCTTCGCGCAGCGCAGCACCTCTTGCTCAAGCTGCCGCTCGGCCGTCGCCGCCCCGACCGCATCGCCCGCTTCGCTGGCCTCGATCAAGCGCTGCCAGGCCGCCAGCGGGAACTTGGAGTCGATGGCCAACCACACCACCTCATCGACGTGGGTGGGCATCCGGATGGCGAACTCGACGTGGGCATCGCGATCGGGCCGGACCTTGACATTCTCTGCGTATTGGGTGGGAGCGAGCATGTTGCGCAGCAGCAAGCCCAGC
>CAJBHN010000575.1 GCA_903952805.1 uncultured Myxococcales bacterium
CCCGCGGGTCTGGAGAGGTCGGCCCTGTGGCACCTGCAGCGTCGGGCGTTGACTGAGCATGAACTCCGCACGGCGCTGGGCAAAAAGGTCAAACGCGCGGCGGCCGAACACGGCCCCAGCGACGACGCTGGCACCTGGATCGACGCCCTCGTGGCCCGGCTGCGTGACAGCCTGCTTGTCGACGACGATCGCGTCGCCCGCGCCCGCGTCGACAGTGGGCGGGCCCGGGGCCTTTCCAAGCGCCGCATCGCCGACAAGCTGCGCCAAAAGGGTGTCAGCGCCGACGTCGCCAAGGCCGCCATCGACGCGGTCGACGCCGTCAACGACGACGTCCATGATGATGGCGTCGAACACAATCCCGACCTCGATGCCGCCCGCATCCTCGTGCGACGTCGACGATTGCGGGACAAGGATCCCCAAAAAGCCCTGGCGGCGTTGGCCCGGCAAGGCTTCTCCTATGCCATCGCCAAGCGAGCCCTCGCCGTCGACGACGACGACCGTTGATCGCGGCGCGGTGCCCGTTGACCGTTCCCCGGGCATCGCTCCCGCGCGGCTTGTTGTGATCGCGGGTGGTCCATGGGACCCCACGGAGCCGCGCGCCCCCGACCGCCGAACGAAAAAAGGGTCGCGGCTGCGACCCTTTTTTCGATGCCCGTCCTCACTGCACCGCGACGACGCTCAGGCCCACGGGAAGGGGCCGCGGGTCAGGTCCCGGGTCATGTTCTTTTGGTGGGCCTCGATGGTGCCGCCACCAATCTCGAGCAGCTTGGCGTCGCGCCACAAGCGCTCGACGACGTATTCGCCGACGTAGCCGTAGCCGCCGAGGACCTGCATGGCGCGGTCGGCGACGTTTTTGCCCATCGTCGAGCTGACGAGTTTGACGCCGTCGCTGTCGAGGCGATTGCCGTAGGCATCCAGCGGCATGCGTCGGGCGGTGTCGTAGACGTAGGCGCGGCAGGCCATGTACTCGGCGTAGCTGTCGGCGATGTGGCGCTGAATCTGGCCGAACTCGTTGAGCGGCTTGCCGAAGGCGATGCGGTCGTTGGCGTACTGCACCATGATCTCAATGCTGCGGCGGGCGATGCCCAGCGACATGGCCGCCAACGTCAAACGCTCCAACGCGAGGTTGCGCATCATGCATTTGACGGCGCCGCCGTCCTCGCCAATGCGGTTGGCGACGGGGATGTTGACGTCTTCCAGCACCATCTCGGCGGTGTTGCTGCCGCGCATGCCGCATTTGTCGTGGATCTTCTGGCCGACGCCGTAGCCACCCATGCCGCGCTCGGCGACGAACGACGTGATCTGCGGACGGTCATCGTGGCCCCCGGTGCGGGCGTAAAACAGCATGACGTCGGCGGGGCTGCGGGTTTCGTCGTCGACGACGCCGTTGGTGATCCACATCTTGCGGCCGTTGGCGACGTAGTGCTCGCCGGTGCGGACCGCCGTCGTCTTGAGCCCCATCACGTCGGTGCCCACAGCGGGCTCGCTCATGCCCATCGCGCCGACGTGTTCGCCCGTGATCAGCTTGGGCAACCAGCGGGCACACTGCTCGGCAGAGGCGTTGTAGGCGAGATTGTTCACGCACAGCATGCTGTGGGCGAGGTAGGCGAGGCAGAAGCCGGGGTCGGCAGCCGAGATCTCCTCGTGGGCGATGACCGCGGCGGTGGCGTCCATGCCGGCCCCACCCTTGTCTTCGGGAACCGTGATGCCCAACAGACCCAACTCGCCAAGCTTGCGAAACAACGGCAGGTTGAAGCGCTCGCGGCGATCGAAGTCGAGGGCCTGGGGTTCGACCTCGGCCTTCACGAAGGCGCGCACCTGGTCGCGCAACATCACGTGTTCTTCGGTGGGCAGCGCGAGGTCGAACTTGGCGAGATCAACGGTGGTCATGGGAGGCCTTGTAGCAGCCTCCACCGCGTCCACGAAGCACGTGTGGCAGCCCTCGCCGACCGCTGCGGGACCCTGTCGCACCAGGGACCACACCAAAGCCATCATGGACGACGACGACCACGACGACAACGACAACGACAACGACATGTCGGGAACGCTCGCACTCCCCAATCGTGCGG
This sequence comes from uncultured Myxococcales bacterium, assembly GCA_903952805.1. Classification (GTDB taxonomy): domain Bacteria; phylum Myxococcota; class UBA727; order UBA727; family VGSZ01; genus VGSZ01. The sequence continues at coordinate 2,070 of CAJBHN010000575.1, forward strand.
GTTGGTCCGGCGCCGACGATCAATCAGTTGCGGCGGTCATCGTCGGCGTCGTACCACCACGCCATGGCTGAATTGGTCCTCTCCAGCGGCGACACCGCGGTGCTGCGCGCCCCCTTGCACGGCCAGGCCATCACGGTGGGACGCAGCGTCGTCAACGACATCAGCATCCCCGACGACGACCTGCCGCCGTTTCTGTGCAGCCTGGAACCGGTGGCCGGCGGCTATCGGGTCGTCGACAAAAGCGGCAAGGGCACCGTCGTCAACGGCAAACGGGTCCATGACGAGGTGCTCGCCAACGGCGCCGAGCTGGTTTTTGGTCGGCTGCGCGGTCGTTTTACGCGCAGTGTGCAGGATCGCTCGGGCAAAGACGGCCACCAGCGCACCGGCATCTTGAAGACCCGTGGCGACGGCAAACTCGTCAAGAGCGACATCCGCCTGCGCCTGCCGTCGGGCACCCGGCTGGACATTCCAGCGACGGGCCTGCGCATCGGCTCGTTTGCCGACAACGACATCGTCATCGACGACGGCTTCGTCAGCTCCTATCACGCCCAGCTTTTCCTGCGCGGTGAGCGCTTGTTTGTCCGCGACCTCGACTCCACCAACGGCACCTTCATTGGCGACGTGCGGGTCGTCGAGGCCGAGGTGCCGCTCAAGAGCACGCTGCGCTTTGGCAAGGCCCAGGTACAGGTCGAGACCGAAGACAGCGACGTCGACGTCTCTGCCACTGCCCGGGGTCGTGGCCCATGGCGTTGCGCGCAGCTGACGACGGCGGACCCGACCTTCGCCAAGACCTTTGGCCTCATCGAGAAAGTCGCGCCGCACGACGCCAGCATCTGCATCTTTGGCGAGACCGGCACCGGCAAGGAGCTGGTCGCCCACGCGTTGCACGTGTTGTCGGGCCGCAAGACCGGGCCCTTTGTGCCGCTGAACTGCGCGTCGTTTCCCGAGGAGCTCATCGAGACCGAGCTCTTTGGGCACGAAAAGGGGGCCTTCACCGGCGCCGATCGGCAGCGCAAGGGCGCGTTTGAGGAAGCCGACAAGGGCACCCTGTTTCTCGACGAGATCGGTGAGTTGCCGCTGGAGATGCAGGCCAAACTGTTGCGCGTGCTCGAGACCCGCAGCGTGCGGCGCATCGGTGGCCGCGGCGACACCCCCATCGACGTGCGCATCGTCTGCGCCACCCACCGAGACCTCGTGCAGCATGTGCGGCTTGGGCGCTTCCGCGAGGATCTGCTGCATCGCATCTACGTCATTCCCGTGAAGCTGCCGCCGCTGCGAGACCGCCCCGTCGACGTCGTGCATCTGGCCCGTCACTTCGGCGCCCTGATGTCGCCCCAGCGCAGCGTCACGCTGACGTCGGCGGCCGAGGACAAGCTGCGCCAGCATCCCTTCCCCGGCAACGTGCGCGAGCTGCGCAACGTGATGCAGCGGGCGTTGATCATGGGCGATGGCCAGACCATCGACGACGACGACATCGCCTTCATCCCCATCAGCCTCGACGAGGTTCAACAAGGTGCCGCCCTCTACAAAAAGGGCATGACCATGGACGACGTCGAACGCGCCGCCATCGAAGCCGCCCTCGCCGCCCACGGCTCCATCGGCGAAGCCGCCAAGGCCCTGGGCATCGCCAAGACGACCTTGTGGCGCAAGGCGACCGCGTATGGCCTCGTCAAGGAAGGGCCGGCGCCCTGAACGTCCGGCTGTCGTCGCCTACATGTCGCGCAAGGCGTCTTGCAGCCCACGCCGGGCTGCAAAGCCCATGACCGTCTGGGCCCGTTTGCCGTCGACGAGACACGCGTATTTGAGGTGGACCAGCTCGTCGTCAGAGACCCGGGTCAGCCGCAGGGCGCCCATGCGGGACAGGGCCGCTGCGAGCAGGGGGCCGGGCACGGGGATGGTGTGGCTGCCCCGCACCGCGAGCACCCGCGACAGGGGGGCCTGGGTGGGGCCGGTGATGTTGAAGACGCCGCGGACGCCATCGGCGAGGGCCTTGACGACGGCGTCGGTGAGGTCGTCTTCGTGGACCAGCTGCACCATGGGATCAAAGCCCAACAGCGTCGGCACCCGCGGCATCCGCAGGTAGCGGCTGACGAGGTTTTGCATGTGGGGGCCGATGATGTGCACCGGTCGCAGGATCACGGTCTCGGTGCCGGGCGACTTCCAAAAAAAGCTCTGCACCATCATGTCGACGGCGATGGCGTCGGCCATGCGTGGATGTCGTTGGCCGCCGAGCAGGGCGGCGTCTTCGCTCATGAAGGCCGCCGACACGGCCGACGGGCCATAGAGGGTGGCGGCGCTCAACACGACGAGCTTCTTGGCGCCGACTTCCTCGACGAGCTTCAACAACGTCGCGGTGGCTTCCAGCAGACTGCTGCCACGCGAGCGGCCCGGGCGCTCATCGTGCATGGGGCCGATATGCACCACCAGCTCGGGCTTGCTCTTTTTGATGAGGGCCTGGGCGGCCTTGCGGCGCAGATCGACCTCGTGGTGGTCGACGTCTTTGGGGCGGTCGGGGAAGGCGCGCGTGTCGATGGAAATGACGTCGAAGTCCCGGTGCAGCCGGCGGCACAGCACGCGGCCGAGGTCGCTGGCACCGCTGGTGACGAGGACGCGGGGCCGGGTCAGCCGGGCGGCGCTGCGCCGCTCGGCGGTGGCGGCCGCAGTGGTGGGGCCGGCCTTTCGGCCGCGCGGCGTGGTCGTCGGCGTGGTCGTCGGCGGCGTGGTCGGCGTTTTCTTGGTGGCCATCAGAAAAACACCGAGGTGCGGCGCTTGAGGCCGTGGTCGACCATGCGTTGGACGGTGTTTTTCACCTTGCGGACATGGCCGGCGACGACGTCGTCGTCATCATCGGCGGCGCCGCGGAACTCCATCGGTTCACCAAACCAGATGCGGTAGTGGGTGGGCAAGGGCAGGGGCAGGAATTGGGGGAAGATGACCGGCGCCGACGGCAGACCGAGCAGGCGAGCCAGCGGTTTGATGTCGGCGATGGCGGGTGCTTGTTCTTCGGCGCCGATGACGGCGAAGGGCACGATGGGGGCGCGGGTCTGCAGGGCCAGGCGCATGAAGCCATGGCCGAAGTCGGCGAGCTGGTAGCGCTGGGCAAAGAGCTTGCTGATGCCCTTGACCCCTTCGGGAAACACCATGACCGCCTCGTCGGCCTCCAGCAGGCGCGCACAGACCCGTGGGTCGCCGACGATTTGCCCTGACCGCACAAACAGTTCGCTGACAAAGGGCAGGTCGGCGCTCCAGCGTTCGACCATGCCTCGCACCAGGCGCGGCGTCGGCGCTTCGGTCAAGACGGTGGTGCCCACCATGGCGGCGTCAAAGGGCAGCTGCCCCGAGTGGTTGCCGATGAGCAGGAAGCGGCCGTCTTTGGGGATGTGTTCGGCGCCGTGGGTCTCGACCCGGAAGTACCGATCCTTCAGGAAGGTCAGCGCCGGCGCGATCAGCTTGATGATTTCTGGATCACAGCCAAAGGGGTCGACGCCGAATTCGTTGAGGTTGCGCCGGGGCAGGGCGTCGATGCGCGCCCGCAGCTGGGGGTCGAGGAAACCCTCGAGCACGTCGGTCACCCTCGACAACAACCCCGAAAAAGCCATGCCCGGGTGGTACCGCGCCTGCCGCCACGGCGAAAGGCCTGTTCAGACGGTCCGCGCTGCGGGCTGCGCCGTCGCGTTCGCCACGCTGGCAGGCCTCAAGGGGCCTCGACGCGGACGTCGAAAATCGGCAGGCGGGCGACTTCCTTGCCGTCCATCTCGATCAAATACAGGTAGGGACCCGCGACCTTGAAGATGGGAGCCGGGAAGTCGAGGACGTGGTCGATGCGGCCGGCGCGGCTGCGGAAGTCGACGACGTCGTCGGCCCGAGCGACCCGCGCATTTCTGGGATCGACGATGGCGACGCTGATGGCCATCTCGCGGCCCGACTTGCTCTGCATGGTGACGCAGACCGACATGGGCACCCCCTCGGCGGGGACCTCGTCAAACGAAAAGAACGTGAGCTTCTTTTTGTCGCGACCCGCGGGCTGACAGCCGAGCTTCTTGTCGATCACCATCTTTTCGGCCGCGAAGACCTGGAAGAACTGCACCTTGGCGTCGTCGTCGACGACCGCGGCCTTTGGCGCCAGATCTTTCTTTTCAGTGCGGACGACGTCGCCGGCGGCCTTCTGCAACGCGTCCATCGCATTTTTCTTGGGCGTGGTCGGCTCGTCGAAGAAGGCATCGACGGCGCTGTCCTTCTTGCTGGACTTGGATTGCTTGTCGTCAGCCCGGGCGCTCGCCGCGGCCAACGTGAGCGCCAGGGCCATCATGGCCACACCGAGAGGGCGATTGTTCACCGACATCATCAACCTGCCTTCACGAATGCACACTGGCGCTCACCGACGATCACCGACGAATCATGCAGCCTGCGGACCCAGGTCCACGCGCAGGCCAAGGCCGCGGGTGACGATGACGAACGCCAGGAGGCTGGTCGCCATGAAGATCCCCAGCGACCACAAGGCCGCCCCCAACAGGGCCGCCGACACCATGAGCACCATCGCCTGACCCGTCCGGCGCAGCAGGCCGCGCACGGCCCCACCGACACCCGCGTCGGCAGCGACGACGTCGACCACCGATCCGGCCGGAGTTGAGCGGGGGCGCACCCCCAACTGCTCCAGGGCCGCCGCCGCCTGGGTTCGCATATCGTCGACGGCGCGCCTCGTGGCGTGCACCCGTCGCCGCAAACGAGCCATCCGCTCCTGAAAGGTGTCCAACACGTGCATGGTCACACGGTATCAACGATCGCGATGCCTTTCCCCTTCAATGACCCGGGCTCACACGTCGATTCTTGCAAGATCCGGATCGACACCCGGGCCTTGATCAGCCGGCGTGCACCATCGCCACCAGTCGCCTGGCATCGACCAGTCCCGACTGCTCCTGCGTGACCTGCCCGTGATCGATGACGGCGAACATCGGGATGCCGCGCACGCCGAACCGGGCGGCCAGGCGCGGATGGTCCTCGGTATTGACCTTGAGCACCACAGCCTCCCCCTGCAACTGCTGGGCGGCCTTCTTCACCTCGGGGGCCGCCATGCGGCAGGGCCCGCACCACGGCGCCCAGAAGTCCACCAACACCGGGACCGGCGACGACTGCACAATGCGGTCGAAGGTGGCTTCGTCGACGTCGACGGGGACGCTGACGGCCGCCAGCGTCGCCTTGCAGCGCCCGCAGCGACCGGCATCGGCCATATGGGCCGCTGGCACCCGGTTGCTGGCCCCGCAGGCGGAACACTGACGTACTGGCTCTGCCATGAATGACCTCTGTCTCGCCATCGTGGGCACCGTGGGCCCGAGGTCAATGCGCCCGACGGTGTGGCGTCGGGTGGCGTGGCTTCCGGCGGCGTCCGGCCCCGACGCGGCACTGAGGGACCCGGCGTTGTGCAGCAGCGTCGCCGCACGAGCTTGGGCCCTGGTCGCGGCGGCGCCCCTGGGGCGGTCGTCGACGAAAGCGCTGTCTTCTGGTGATGCTGCGTCGGCTGTTTGGTCGTCGGCGGCCCCGGGTGGTCAATAATCCCGAGATCTCTTTGATCTTCGCCCACGGAGTGGGCTCGCTCAAAGAGCTCTGGGATGTACCTTGCCCCTCGCAGGGCGGCGTGGTTCCCACTCACTCCGCTCGTGAGGCGCTTCGCGCCC
>CAJBHN010000576.1 GCA_903952805.1 uncultured Myxococcales bacterium
GCGCCACCGAGAAGGGCGGCGTGAAGCGGCTGGCCCTGACCGACCTCGACAAGCAAGGGCGTGACCTCGTCATCTCCTGGGCCAAAGCCGAAGGCATGACCGTCACCGTCGACAAAATCGGCAATGTCTTCATGCGCCGCGCCGGTCGAAACAACGCGTTGCCCCCCATCATGTGCGGCAGCCACATCGACACCCAGCCCACCGGCGGCAAATTCGACGGCAACTACGGCGTGCTGTCGGGCATCGAGGTGGTGCGGACCCTCAATGAGCGCGGCATCCAGACCGAGGCCCCCATCGAGGTCGCCTACTGGACCAACGAAGAGGGCTCGCGCTTCGTCCCCGTGATGATGGGCTCGGGCGTGTTCGCCAAGGCCTTCACCCTCGAGCACGCGCTCAACGCCACCGACGTCGACGGCAAGAGCGTCCGCGATGAATTGGCCCGCATCGGCTACGTCGGCGAGCAGGAACCCGGCGACCACCCCATCGGCGCCTACTTCGAGGCCCACATCGAGCAGGGCCCCGTCCTCGAAGACGCCGACATCACCATTGGCGTCGTCACCGCCTGCCTGGGGCAGCGCTGGTACGACTGCGTCGTCACGGGCATGGAGGCCCACGCCGGGCCAACGCCGATGGGTCTGCGCAAGGACGCCATGCAGGTGGCCACGACCATCATGCAAGAGACGGTAGCCATCGCGCTGCGCTACCCGCCCTATGGCCGCGGCACCAACGGCTTCATCCAGGTCCACCCCAACAGCCGAAACGTCATCCCCGGTCGGGTGAAGTTCTCCATCGACCTGCGCAACGTCGACGACGAACACCTCGACAAGATGGACGCTGACATTCGCGCCTTCGTGGCCAAGGTCAACGCCGAAGGCCCGTGCACCGCCACCATCGAGCAGGTGTCGTATTTCGTGCCCTGCCCTTTTGAGAAGGGCTGCGTCGACGCCGTGCGCGCCGGCGCCAAACAGCTTGGCTACTCGGTGATGGACGTCGTCTCGGGCGCCGGCCACGACGCCATCTACGTCGCCCGCCTGGCGCCGGCCGGCATGATCTTCGTCCCCTGCAAAGACGGCATCAGCCACAATGAGGTCGAAGACGCCAAGCCCGAGCACCTCGAGGCCGGCTGCAATGTGTTGCTGCACGCGATGCTCGACCGTGCCCACGTGGCCCGCTGAAGCGACGACGTCGACGATGGCGTCAACGTTGACGTCAGCCCGCGGCGGGGAGCACGCGACCCAGGCCAACGCCCGGATATCTCCGGGCGTTGGCGCCAGGGGCGGCGTAGCCGTTGATGAGCACGCGGCGCGGTGACGTCGAGGTGTTGGGCAAGCTGCCGTGCACCGCGTGGGGACCAAAGACCAGGACATCGCCGGCCCGGCCGGTGACCGTGACGGCGCGGGTCTCGTCCCAGGGCGACGACGACGCGCTGCGCGGCACCCCGGTCAGGCCGCCGACACCGCCCGCCGGGGCGCCGTAGTCGTCGTGGCTCGACGTCAAGCGACCGCGGGCATCAAGGATGACGGCGTCGGACGGCAGAAATTGCAGGGGACCATTGTCGACGCGCATGTCGTCGACGAGCAGGATCGTCTGGACGAAGGAGCCTCGGCCGTTGGTGTCGTGCCAGGTCCCCGGGCCCTTGTCGCGGTGCTGAATGTCCTGATGCCAATCAAACGACACGCCGTCGTTGGGCATCTTGAAGTGGGCCTGGGACAAGAGCTGCGCACAGCGCGGGGTGCCCAGCAGCGCGAGGACCGGCTGCAGCAAGCGAGGGTCGTCGCTGAGCGCGAGCAACGACGGCTCGGCACCGCCGGCCCACACCACCCGCTTGACCACGACGTCGCCAACCGGCGGCACGTCGAGCACAAAGTAGGCGCCGGCGTGGTCTCCCGTCGACGTCAGCCGCTGGGCCGTGGCGAATAAACGCTCGAAGGCCTGGCGGACGACGAGCACTTCCGCGGCCGAAAAAAGCGACGGCATCACGAAGAAGCCCTGCGCAAAGAATGCCCGCTCTTGCTCCGGCGTTGGCTGCATCCGCGCTCCTGCTCGTGTCGACGCTCGTCACAGTATCCAGCGCTCGACCCCAAGCGTCGAGTCGACGGATGGCAGATGCGCACAGCTTTCACCGTCGTCACCGTCGTCACCCGACTTCACCCGACTTCACCCGACTTCACCCGACTTCACCCGACTTCACCCGAC
>CAJBHN010000577.1 GCA_903952805.1 uncultured Myxococcales bacterium
GCGCAATGAGTCCAGATAGAGTTCCTGGATGTTTTTTGGACTCGGCTTCTGGATGACCTGGAACTGATAGTAATGCTGCAGGCGATTGGGGTTTTCACCGTATCGACCATCGGTCGGCCGCGTTGAGGGCTCGACATAGGCGACGTTCCACGGTTCAGGTCCAAGGACCCTCAGGAACGTATGTTTGTTGAGGGTGCCGGCGCCGACTTCGGTTCGGGTGGGCTGCACGATCAGGCAGCCGCGATCGGCCCAGAAACGCTGCAGGCGCAGGATGACCTCTTGAAATGTCGTGGCCCTGCTCACCCCAGCCGTCGAGGACGACAGCGACTTTGTCGTTGACTGCAAGGCCGGCTTCTTCGCCGCTGACTTTTTGGCCGGCTTCGTCGCCGCTGACTTCGTCGCCGCTGACTTCTTGGCCGGCTTCGTCGCCGCTGACTTCTTGGCCGGCTTCGTCGCCGCTGACTTCGTCGCCGCTGACTTCTTGACCGGCTTCTTCGCCGCTGACTTCTTGCTGGTGGACGTCTTGGCGGCGGGCTTGGTCTTTTTCGTGGCCATCTTCACACCCCTGGCGCGTTCGGCGCCGTCGTCGTCGTCACCGTCACGGTCACCGGTCAGCGTTGCCTGGCTGCAATGACTTCAATCTCGACACGCGAATCGCGAGGCAGGCGCGCCACCTGGACCGTGCTGCGGGCAGGCAGGGCCGGGTGATCTGGGCTGAATCGGGCGGCGTAGAGTTCGTTGACCTTGGCGAAGTCCGACAGGTCCGCCAGGAAGATCGTGGCCTTGACGACGTCGGCGAAGGTGCAGCCCGCGGCGTTCAAGACGGCCTCGATGTTGTCAAGCACCCGTGCGGTCTGCTCATCGATGCCGCCGGCGATGATCTGGCCGGTGACAGGATCGAGGGGAATCTGACCGGAGCAAAACACAAGCTCGCTCGCCTGAACGGCAATGGCCTGTGAGTAGGGTCCGATGGCTTTGGGGGCCTTGTCCGTCGAGATGACACGCGTGTTCGTCATGCGGTGGGCTATGGCGTCGTCGCGATGCCCCTGTCAACCCGGCGGGCCACCCGAACTGTCGCCGCCCTCGCCACCCTCGCCACCCTCGCCATCGTCCAACAGACGACTGAAGGCCGCCGATGCCGCCCGGTGCTGGCGTGCCGCCCGCTCTTGCTCGTCGGCAAGTCGCTTGGCCATCGCCGCCGGCCGCAGCACCTGGACCTCGGCACCCCAGCTCAACAGCCAGCTCTCCAGCATGAAACTCTCCCCCTCGAGGCGCAGAGAAACGCGCACGCCACCATCGTCCCACGACTCCATGTCGACCGCGCTATGCCATGGACGGGCTCGCACAAATGGCGCCGCGCGCGCGGAAAAATGGAGCGTGACCACAGTGACGTCGTCGTCGATCAACGCACCTTGTTCGCTGTCCCGCGGCAGCAGGGGGGCCGCCGGTCCCCAGCGGGCCCTGGCAGCACGAATCGCTTGCTGGCGATCGCCCGCCGACAATGCGGTGGCTCCAGGTACCACCAACGGCACGTCGTCAAAGCGCTCCAATGCCCACCAACGCGCCCGGCGCGGAGCCACACCCGGCTCGACTCCGAGCACGTACAGACCACCACGATACAAACCGATGGTCGCCGGATAGATTCGTCGTTGCTCTGCCCCCCGTCGAGGAGACACGTAGTCGATGGTCAGCAGCCGTCCCTCCAACACGGCATCAAACACGGCTTCAAAAACGTCTTCGCGGCCGGTGTAGTCCTTGGCGTCGTTCTCCAGCACCATGACGGCGTCTTCGAGGCGCCGCAGTTCGCCGGCGATGCGCAACCCTCGAACCCGCAGGGCCTGCCTGACGGTGCGGTCGACCGCTTCACGGACCCCGAGATTCTTTGGCAGCAGCGCGGCTGCCACCACCAACAGCGACAACGACTTCGCGACCGTCGGCGACACATCCACGGCCTCGAGGGTGAGCTTCGAACGCAGATGGTGCAGCGCGTACACGTTGTCGCGCCCCTCCTTGACGACGGCGATGGGGAGCCCGGCCCGGCGCAAGTCGGCAAGGTAACGAACGGCAGTACGACGCTCGAGGCCAAACTCGTCGTGCAGCCGAGCGTGAGTGAGGCGCTCGCCATGCAAGATGAGCAACGCCAACTGCAGCAGCACAACATCTTTGGGCAGCGTCAGCTTCGACGACGACGAACCAAGCACAGACAGCTTCCGGCCAACCACAGCGCTACTCGCGCTCGACTTTGGCAAGGGAAGCATCGGTGCGGCGAATGGCGTCTTTGTTCAAGCAGGGAAAATGCATGATGACGGCGTCGTTCAAGTCATAAACGGCGTTCCAGGCGCCAGCCTTTTTCAGCAGGGGCGCGGCATCCGTTTGGTCTGCCAGGACGTTGAGAGCATTCACGCCGGCCTGCTTGTGTTCGCAGACGTCGCTGCGCGTATCGGCGACTGCATTTTTCACCGCCGCATGTAATCGCAGCGTCGGCGTCGCCGACTGCCGTCTCCCCAGGGCATCGGCCGCGCCATGACGGCGCAACCAGACCCCGTCCGTCGTCGCCGCCAACAGTTCGTCGTCCACGGCGCCGTCGCCGGGCCATTCCTGCAGAAGCGTCAGGGCCAAGCCGGCGGTCTGCTCGTGACCGAGGGCTTCAATCGTATGCTGGAGACAGAGGTCATCGACTGCATCGCCGCTCAAGGCTTTCTGATAGGCGAGAAGCATGCCGTTGAGGTCCCCCCTGGCATGAAGCGCATGACCTTCAATGCGACGCCACTGCGGCGACGGATTGCTCGCGGCAGCAATCACCACGAGCGCGTCATCGAAGCGACCATCGGCCAGCAGGGCACCTGGATCGTGCCCCCTCCAGGTCACCACGGCACCGCCAGAAAATGCGACGACGAAGCCCGCGACAAACAACGCCGCGAAGGCCCCTGGCCCTTGCCACGCCCGAGCAACAACCACCTTGGTGGCCAGGGGAATTGGCAGGGCCGCCACGATAGCGGGCACGGCAACAGGCAGCGCCCCTGCTTTCGACGACGGCGGCGGGAGTGGTGTGTCGGACGACGACGACGAAGAAGACGAAGACGAAGACGAAGCGGACGAGGCTGTCGCCGGCTTGGGGTGCGGCGCGGCCTCATGCCCACATGCCATGCACGAGACGCCGTCCCACGCTCTGCCGCAGCTTGGACACCGCTTCACACCCGACATCACACCTCACCTTGCCCGCCGCAGCGAGGACAGCAGGCTACCATGGGCAGCCAAAAGCCGAAGAGGTCGCAGCGCGGAACCACCTAGTCGCCTTTGCCGCCGCCCTTGAAGGCATCGTCCTTCTTGGCAAACAGCAGATTGAACGTCGTCATCGAACCCGCGATGCCGGCGAGGTCCTTTTCAACCTTGCCCCGAGTTTCCTCGTCGAGGCTGGAACGGGCCAGGGCCTGGTCCAGATTGCCAAGGGTCCGTTTCAGCAACAAGATCCGGCCCCACAGCGCCTCGAGGGGGACCTCGCGTGCTCCCCCGGTGCCAGTCACCCGGGCGGTTCCACCACGAAAGCGCTCCAGCAATGGCGCGAGGGGCTCAGGCCCCAGCAGTCCGGCGAGCACCGCGGCGCCAACCGCCGCCACCGGTTCTGCATGGCCGCGGAAGGCGGCCAGGGCGACAGCCTCCTGGGACGGCGGCGGGGCCTCGCGAGTCATGGTGCCCGTCCGACGACGGACCTCGGTGGTGCGCTCCTCCACGGGGCGCGCCTTCCAGAGTTCCGCCGCGGCGCTGTCGGCGCGAGGACGGTAATACGGGCAAATGGGGGCGTTGCAGTCGAGGTACTGCGTCGACGAGCGATCGAGCAAACATTGCCCGGAGTTGCGGGTGAATCGGTTCTTCTCCCGCGGAGTCCAGGCCACGCAGGTGCCGCATTTGAATAGCTGGGGACACGTCGAATGAACGTCGTCGGCACGGGTCAAGCAGGTGTTTTGGACGCTGCAGCTACCGTCTTGGAGCAGGGGAAGGACCGCCATGCCGTTGGTCTAGCATGCCCGGGCCCGGGGACCGCCAGGCACCGCTTTGGTGCCACCAGGTGAGGCGCCCCCGGCAGGCCCCGCGCACGCTGGCGTCGCGGTGGTTGGCTGCCAGGTGCTGCAACCGGGCCCGGTTCGCGTCGCCGCCGAGCTGCCAGAGGACGACCGACCCGGCGGCCACGACGGCGGCGTCGGCGGCCGCGATGGCCTGCAGGCCGACGGCCTCGGCGGCGACCAACGACCGCTGCCGGGCTCGGTCGGCCCGCGCCAAAACCAGCTGCACGGCCAACTCTGATCCTGCCAACGACGACAACGACAGCTGTTCCAGGGTGGCGTCGATGCCGTCGTCGTTGGTGATGGGACGGCTACCAAGGAGGCGCAGGGCGCGAGCCCGCCGGTACCCGGGCAGGCTTCCGTCGAGAGCGACGGCCAGCAAGTCCGCGGTGCTGATCCCGGCCAGCAGCGACGACGGCGGCACGGTGTCGATGCCCCCC
>CAJBHN010000578.1 GCA_903952805.1 uncultured Myxococcales bacterium
CTGCCATTGATGGTCAGGGTGTCGAGGGTGGACGCGTCGCTCATGGGGGCTCCTGCTGAAGGTGAAGGGCAGGGTACTCCCATGCTGCTGTGGCGACAGGGTGTGCCCCGCTCTGCCGCAGTGTGGCTCGTGCCGGGGGCCGGCTCAGGCCAGGCTGCCGTCAACGGCGACGCCGCCGGCCACCGCGGGGGAGCTGGTGGTGTCGCGGAAGGGGGCGGCGCCGGTGATGCGTTCGATGGCCCACTCCAGGACCTCGAAGTAGCGGACTTTGCGCAGCAGCGGATTCAACCAGCCGGTGGTGATGCAGTAGTCGCGGTCGTAGGGCGCCTGGTGGTGTTTGGCGTGGTGGTCGGCAGGCAGAATCAGGTGCAGCCGCTGCAACAGGCGGATGGCCAGCGGGGGCGCGTCGAGATGGGCCCATTTGTGGAACTGGTTGGTGGCAAAGAGTCCAAAGCACAGACCGACAGCCGCGACCCGCAAAAACAGACCGATCAAGCCCTCTTCAGGCAGCAACAGCGAAAACACCAGGATGACCGTCGTGCCCATGCAGTTGTTGCCGTTGGTTTCGACGAAGTTGTGGCGGGTGATTTCTTTCTGATCGCTGTGGTGCTCCCGAAACGGCTTCACGATGGTTGGCCCGAGCATGAAGGTCTTCTCGGTGCCCCACCGGTCGCCGGCCCAATGGACCATGCCCGACAGCCAATCCGACGCCACGTAGCCTGCGAGGGCGCCCAGGGCGATGGTCAGCCAGGCGGCCCCGGTGTTGAGCTCGCACTGCACCAGACCCAAGACCAGCACCGGCACGGTGAAGGTCAAGGTGATGCCAATCCACTCGCACACGCGGGCGAGGATGAGAAATCCGCGGTCGGCTTCGCTTTTCATGCGCCCACTCCAAGCTCTGCGGTCAGTGTTTGGCGCCCCCCGGCACGCGTCAATGGCTCGACCGGCCGGCCCGGTCACGGCCTGTCGTCGGCGACCCGGCTGCGTCCAGGTTCCGGTCAGCTGGCGCCGTAGCGGGCGATGGTCTGTTGCAGTCCCTGGACGATATCGGCGCGCAGCGATTCAGGTCGCCGGACCTCGAGCGAGGCGCCAAAGCTCAACAGCCACGCCCGCAGCACGCGCGTGTCGGTGACGGTGGCGCTGACGATGACGGCGTCGCCATCGACGACGCTGCTTTGGTCTTTGGCGAGGGGACTCTCCAGCACGCTGCGCTCGGCGCCGTCGTAGAATGCGACTTCGAGGCTGATGGGTTCCTTTGCCAGGCGCCAGCTCGTTTCGCCCTCGGCGATCCAGGCGTCGAGGTCAAAACCCGCCGGGGCCTTGCGGGCCCTCTCCTCGACGATGACCGCGCTGCGCATGCGATGCAGCGCGTAGAGGCGGACATCGTTGTAGTCGAAGGCGGTGGCGACGAGATAGGCAACGGTGTCGCGCACCACGAGGCCGAGGGGATGCAACTCCAACTTGCTGTCGGCCTTGTCGGCGCGGCGGTAGCGCACCGCCAGCCGCTGGTCCTGCACCAGCGCGACCTGCACGAGGTCGAGGATCGCCACGTCAACGCTGGGCGGTGACAAGGGTTGGGCCCGGGGAATCACCCGCACCCGCTCCAGCCACCGTCGTATCGGTTTGCCCTCCACCAATCGGCGGGCAGCATCCAGGTGCGGGCGCAGCGCGGCCCAGGCGGCTCGTGGCACCAGCCGCGAGAGGTGCGCTTCGACCAACAACAGCGCGAGAGCCTGGGGCACATCCAGGCCGGGGACCATGACAGCCCGTGAATTCGGCGCCAAACGCCAGCGATAGGGCTTGGAGTCGTCGAGGCATTGCAGCCCAAAGCCCATGCCCTCGAGCTTCAGCAGGTCCCGTTGCACCGTCCGTGGCGTCGTGTCGAAGCCGTCGGCGGCCAGCAACGCCGTGAGCTGGGTGGTGTCGAGGGTGCGCGGGTGCGGCGGCAGCAACTGCAGCAGGCGCAGCAGGCGCGGAAAGGCGGCTTCAGTCATGCGCCGACCCTAGCGCAGCCATGCACGATGTCGTGTGGTGCGTCGTGTGGTGCGTCGTGTGGTGCTGGCGCCGACCAGGGCTCAGCGGGGCAGGCGAAAGGGCTCCACGACCGCCAGCTGTTCAGCCACACACCTGGCCGGCCAGGGCTGGGCCGGGTTCGGGGCCGCCGCGAGTTCCGCGGCTGTCAGCCGGGTGTCGCAGATGAGAAACGTCATCACCACGGTGCGGGGGCCGTCGCCGGCGAGGGCGGCGAGGTCGACGTCGACGGTGTGGACGACGGTGTTGTCGTCCGGACCGACCTGGCCGGGCGGCAGCACCAGGCGCGCGCTGCCGCTTTCCACGACGACGGTGAGCATGCCTGTCATTCCGTCGCTGCGGCGCACGGTTGCGTGCAGGACTTCATGGTGGGCGACGGTATCGCCGCCAAAGACCGTGGCGCGGCGGCCGGCCAGGTCCCGGGTCAGCTCGACGTCAACCCCGCCCATCGCGCTCGGCGTCGGCAGCGTTGGCCGGGTCGGCAGCGTCGGCTGGGTCGGCTGGGTCGGCTGGGTCGGCAGCGTCATCATCAGCAGCACCACCATCGCGGCGGCGACGGCGAGCAACAACCCGATGCTGAACCGCCGGGGCCGTGGCCGACGCGCGCCATGGCGTGGCGGCCCCGTCGAGGACTCGGTCGTCGTTGACGGGCTCGCCTCTGCCGTCGACGGCGACGACAGCGGCGGCAACTGCGCCTGCCAGTCCTGTTGGGCGGCGCGCAAGGCGACCAGGCGGGCGTTGCACGACGGTGATGCGGCCACATGGTTTTCGAGGCGTTGACGCTCGGGCTCGTCGAGTTCGCCGAGGATCAGCTGATCAAGCTCAAGGTCGGAGCAACAGCTCCGCGGCACGGGCAGGCTCATCATCGCTCCCCGTCTGTCGTTGTGCCGGGGGC
>CAJBHN010000579.1 GCA_903952805.1 uncultured Myxococcales bacterium
ACGCACCGCGACATGGGCCCACGGGTCCGCTACCTCGGTGCTGATGTCCCCAACGAAGACTTGATCTGGCAAGACCCCATCCCCAAAGAGGGGCGTTCGACCATCGATGCCAAAGACGTCGCCAATCTGAAGGCGAAGATCCTCGCCGCCGGGATCACCCCCGAGGAGCTGGTGCGGACGGCGTGGTCGTCGGCATCGTCGTTCCGCGGCACCGACATGCGCGGCGGCGCCAACGGCGCTCGGCTCAGCCTTGCGCCCCAGAAGGATTGGGCGGCGAACAACCCCAAGGAACTCGCCAAGGTTTTGCCGAAGCTCGAAAGCATTCAGAAGGAGTTCAACAAGGGTGCGAAGAAGGTGTCCCTCGCTGATCTGATCGTGCTGGGCGGTACCGCCGCCGTCGAACAAGCCGCGAAGAAGGCCGGCGTCGAGGTGCAGGTCCCCTTCACCCCCGGTCGTGCCGACGCGACCCAGGCGCAAACCGACACGTCGTCATTCGCGGCCCTGGAGCCCACGGCCGATGGTTTCCGCAACTATTTCGGCGGGACCCCCACGCGATCGCCGGCGGAGATGTTGATCGATCGGGCCGACCTGCTGACGCTGACGGTGCCAGAGATGACGGTGCTGGTGGGTGGCTTGCGGGTCTTGAACGCCAACGCCTCGCAAACGGCCCATGGGGTCTTCACCGCCCGACCCGGCACCTTGAGCAACGACTTCTTCGTGAACCTCCTCGACATGTCCACCAAGTGGAACAAGTCGACCACCGAGGGCCTGTACGAAGGACGAGACCGCAAGAGCAACTCCCTCAAGTGGACCGCAACCCCCGTCGACCTCGCCTTCGGTTCGAACTCGGAACTCCGCGCCGTCTCCGAGGTCTACGCCTCCGCCGACGGCCAGGAGAAGTTTGTGCGGGACTTCGTCAAGGCCTGGACCAAGGTGATGAACCTCGACCGTTTCGACGCCCGCTGACCGGCAGTGCACAACACGGCACCGACCTGAGTGCCCGCGGGCCACGAAACAGCAGCCGCTGCTTCGTGGCCCGTCGCCATTTTCACAGTCGCATACTCACGATCTCCCGGCCGTTGATGATGTCCCTGTTGAAGGTGCGATCGGAGATATCGCTGTCGGCGATGTCCCGGCCCCGCACCTCATGTCGTCGGCCACCTGCGCCCGACTGCACCCGCCCGCAACGGTGATGGCGGCGACGTCGCAGGCTGATATCTGTCCAACCATGAAATCCCTTCAGGTGACCGTGCGTCTGTCCGCCATCTCGTTCATCCTCCTCGCGGCCCCTGGCTGTCCGACCGATCCCGTCATTGGCGACGGTGGTGAAGGCGAAGGCGAAGGCGAGGGCGAAGGCGAGGGCGAGGGCGAGGGCGAAGGCGAGGGCGAAGGCGAGGGCGAAGGCGAGGGCGAAGGCGAGGGCGAAAACCCGCTCTGCCGGTACCTCGACGACGTGTATTGGCTCGTCGACTGCGGCGGCACGTTCGCCGAGGTGAAGCAGTGGTCGCCTCTGGCTCCGCTGACGGCCGACGAGTGCCCGGTGTACTTCGAGCTCAACGGCGTCGAGGGCGCCGACCGCGACGCCGTCGTCGTCGAGGCTGGTTGCGACGCCTCGTGCGTGCGCCGTCTGAACACCGCTGGCTCCTACATCTCCTGCGAGGGCGGCCGGGCCGGCTTCGACTGCTATCTCGACGATGACGGGAGCTGTGGCCAGATGTGCCGCTTCCCCGAGGGCTACTACCCGTCGTTCGAGGACTACCGGGCCGCCAACCCCTGTCCCGGTCAACCCTGACCTGAGCTCAGGGTTTCCTGGTGCTCGCCCAACTGCGCTCGTTGAACCTGGCTATGGAAAGCACGTCGACAACGACGACGGCTGATGCTGACAAACCGCAGATGCCGTTGCCTGATCCGTTGCCGTCGAAGGTGACCCGGGAGCGACCGGTCTTCAGGGCGTAGCTGATGCCGCTCACGCGGCGATGACGTCGTGAACGGCTCCCCTGCTTGGGCGCGAACGTGATGCAGCAGCCCATGGCCTGCGGGTCGTCGGTCAACAGTGCCCCGGAGGACGGCTACTCGATCGTCAGCGGGAACTCGGTCCGAAACACACCGAAATCCAGGTTGCAGCTCGAGAAGCCTTCACAGATGATGGAGCTCTCGCCATCAACCAGCACGCGGTAGGTGCCGGCAGGCAGGCCCTGCGCGCTGACGGTCAGCGCCCCGTCAGCGAGATTGGCGCGGACTTCGACGTTGGTATCGTTGTCCACCCCAAGGACGCGAACCGTGTCGCCAGCGAGAGTGTCTCCATCGTTGGGCCACGCGACGCTGGCGGTGAGCATGGTGCCATCGAGAGACCTGGCCATCACGGGTGACGGCAGGTCGCGCTGGCGGCGAAAGGCATCGACGGTGATAACGGCGTCGAGTTCATCACTCTTGATGTGGAGATCAAGGCCTGGGCCCGTCGGCCGGATACGAACGGCGGCGGCACCGGTCACGCAGCTCGTGGAGGGCATCAGCAGAAGCCAGCCGGTCGTGCACCCTCCCTCGATGGGTTCAACATCCCAGACCTCGCCGTCGGCGTCGGTGACGATGACGTCGACGGCGGTATCTCCCTCGGTCCGGCTCAAGCCCAGCACGACGATGTCGTTGCCTTCCAGGTACCCACCGACGCCGATAGCTGCGACGGGGACGTCGCAGGCGACGAGGGTCGTGAGGGCCAACGTTGTTGTGACGATGAGCGCTGTCGTGGTGTTCATGCACGAGCACTTCTCAAGGAGCGGGCCAACCCAAACGGAGCTCGGCGATGCGGACAACGGTGGCCTTCGCCGCCGACGACGACGTCGACTCGTGGGGGCTTGGTGGGTTGCGTGACCTTGGTCACAAGGTATCGCGTGTGAACCACACACAGACCACCGGCGATGGGAACTCGTCGGTGCGGGCCTGCCGGGATGTGCGTCGCCGTCACGCCGGGTCTGGTTCGGCATCGAACAGGAGCATGGATGCAACGGAGGATGCAGTGAAGGTCGCCGCCCCGCCCCCATCATCGAGCAGCTGGGCGCCCGTGGCTTGGTGGGCCCTGGTCTTGCTGGCCTCCGGGTGTGCCTCGATTCCCAATCGTGATCCGACCGGAGAGATATTTCCCACCGTGCACGGCACGACGCTGACGAGCCAGGCAATGACGCTGCCCCTGGCTGTGCAGGGCAAGCCGTCGCTGTTGCTGGTGGCCTACGACCAGGATGCGCAGTTCGACGTCGACCGGTGGGTGCTTGGAGTGCTTCAACTGAAAACACCCATCGACCAGCTCCTTGAGGTCCCCACCGTCGCCGGCGTCGTTCCAACGGTGCTGGCCGGGGTCATCAACTCGGGGATGCGCAGCGGCATTCCCAGCGAGGACTGGGCGAGCGTCTGCACCGTGTACAGCGATGGCGCCCTCCTCGAGCGCTTCACGGGCACCGAGCGTGGCTTGAACGCGCGCGTCATCCTGCTCGATGCGACGGGCACGGTGATCTGGTTTCACGACCGGGGCTTCAGCCCCTCGGTGGCGATGAAACTCGATGCCAAGGTGCGTGAACTCGATGCGATATTGGTGACGCCGGCGCCAACGCCGACGCCGACCGATGCGTCAGCGAGCGGCGCCCCGTAGGCGGTCAGCGCCGCCACAGACAGCGAGGCGCGAGTTGGCCGCCGCCGACGCCGACGCCGACAAGCTCGTCCCCCCGTCAGCGTTGACCAGTGATGGCACTGAAGCACCCACCGCGCCGCAGATGTCGCCGACGCCCACGCCACGCCGTCGCCGTCGGTGCGGCCGACGTATCGCCTCGCTTGGGCCCCGCTGTGCAACCTGCCACGACGATCACCACGGCGCGGGCTGATAATCCTTGAAGAACACGCCGTGGGCATGCTCGCCCGACGACAACCCGGCAAAGATGGGGTCGACGATGCGGGCGGCGCCGTCGACGACGTCCAGCGGTGGGCTGAAGCGGTGCTCCTGCACCTTGAGGACCGCCAGGTGGGCGGGGTCTTCGTCGGTGACCCAGCCGGTGTCGACGGCGTTCATCCAAATGCCGTGGGGCGCCAGCTCCATCGCCGACGTCCGCGTCAACATGTTGAGGGCCGCCTTGGCCATGTTGGTGTGGGGATGCTTGTCGGTCTTCTTCTTGCGATAGAATTGCCCCTCCATCGCCGAGACATTGACGACGTGGCGGTCGCGGCCGGCGTTGTCGCGCTTCATCAGGGGCAACAGCTTGCTCGTCAGCACAAATGGTGCGGCGGCGTTGACCAACAACACTTCCAGCAGCTCGACCACCGGCACATCGCCCAGCGTGGTGCGCCACGAATTGTGGGTGCGCAGATCGACCTGCTGCAGGTCGGCGTCGAGGGCGCCGGCGGGAAAGATCGACGCGAGCGCCGCTGACGACGACGGCAGCGCCATGCCGTGGCCATCGACGTCGACCTGCGACAACAGCGCCGACCCCGCCACGCCGGCGAGAGAGGGCTTTGCATGACCGGCCGCCGCAAACGACGCCCACGACGACAGCATCGCCTGCTGCGCCGACGGCAACGGCGCCTGCTCCGCGGCCATCAAATGACCGTAGAAGCCTGGCGGACGGCGCACGGTCTGGCAGGCGTTGTGGATGATGAAGTCCAGCCGCGGCAACGTCGTCAGCAGGTGACGGGCCAGGGCATCCACCGACGGCGTGTGACGCAGGTCGAGGCCCCAGATGCTCAGGCGATGGCCCCAGTCGCCGAAGTCGGCCTCGCTGGCGAAGCGGGCCGCGGCGTCGTGGGGAAAGCGGGTGGTGACCACGACGTCGCAGCCGTTTCTGAGCAGCAAGATGGCGGCGTGATAGCCGATCTTCACCCTGGCCCCCGTCACCAAGGCCACGCGCCCCCGCAAGTCGTGATGCGGCGAGCGTTTGGCGTAGCTGACGTCGCCACAGGCCGGACAGAGCTGGTCGTAAAAATGGTGCAGCCGCTCGTAGGGCTGCTTGCACACATAGCAGATGCGGGCTTGGTGGAGGCCGTCGTCGATGCTGGCGGCGTCGGCCGCATCGTCGTGGGCGGCGTCGTCGACGGCGGCGTCGTCGTCGATGTCGGCGGCCCCCGGCAGCAGCAGCGGCGGGGTCACAAACACCGGCTTTGACCGCAGCTGGCGAATGCCGGTCTGTTGGCGCCGCTCGTCGTCGGCGTTCTTTTTGTGATCGTGCTCGGCCTTCTGCAGGGCCTTGTGCAGCTTCTTGCGCGCCTTCAGGTCGGGACGTGCCACCTCGCCACAGAGCTGCTGCAGACGAGCCCGGTCGTCGGCGGTGGCCGAGGCCAATACCGCGCGATCGGCGGCGACGCGTGCCAACACGGCCAGCGCGCTGCGCAGCTCATCGGCGCTCACGTCTGGCAGGGGCGCCTGCCCGGTCGACAGGGAGCCAGAGAGGGCTGCGGGCACGTCGTCGTCGGTGGCCATGGCGACGGTGTGCAGCAGGCAGCGAGCCACCGCAAGGCGGGGACTTTCGCGACCGGTCCGGCTGGGACACACTGAGTGAATGATGGTGTGGACGTTGCCGTTGCTGTGGGTGTTGTCGACAACGACGACGGCGACGGCGACGGCGGCGCTGCCCGCGCAGGCCAAAGACAGCCGCTGGCCAGCCCTCGAGGCCCGCTACAGCCACGACCAGCACGAGGAGGGGCGGCGCGAGGCCAAGGCCCTGCTGGTGCAGCATGCCGACGACGTCGAACTGCACGTGCTGTACGCCCGCTTCCTCTATGAGGTCGGCGAGCGTCACCAGCGCGACGACGCCTTCGACAAGCTCGGCCTCTACACCGAGATGGTGACGGTGCTGACGCGGGCCCGGCAGCTCGCCCCCGGTGATGCGCGGGTCGGCTGGGGTCTGGGCATCGCCAAGGCCCGCCTGGGCACCACGCAGGGCGTGTTGTCGTCGTTGTCGATGGCGAAGGAGATCGAAGACCTGTGGCTGCAGGCGGCCACCAGCGACGTCCACTACGTGAGCCTGAGCGGCGAAGAGAACCTGCCCTGCGACGCCTACCTGACCCTCGGCATTTTTTATCGATTGATCCCCGACTGGTGGATCGTCGAGGCCGTCGCCGGCACCCGCGGCAACGTCGACAAGGCCCTGATGTGGCTGCAAAAGGCCCGGGCCTGTGCCCCCGACGCCGTCCGCATGCACAAGGAGCTCGGCGTGGGGCTGCTGTGCGCCGCCGAGCGCAAGGGTGACCCGTCGTTGGTGACGACGGCGCGGGGCCATTTCACCCGAGGCCTGGCGATGACGGCACGCTTTCACACCGAGCAGCTCGACCACCGCGACATGAAGCGCCTGATGACCCAGACCAGCGATGCCTGTGGCTATTCGCGCGATGGCCAACAATCCCTCGATGCGTCCACCATGACGGCGGCCCACTGACGTTGACCGTCGGCGTCGCTTGGCCATGATCACGCCGGGGGATGCGCATGACCACCACCGAAACCCGTTCCGCTATCACCTTCGTGCTGCGAGCCATGCTCTGGCACACCGTCACCTACCTGCTGGCGGGGCTCGTGGCGTCGAGGCTGCTGGACTACCAATGGGCCTTTGGCCAGCCCGTCATCCGCGACTACATGAAGGACTTCTCGTCGACGGGCGTTGGCCTGGGACCGTGGCTGCAGCCGGTGCGCGGGCTCATCTTTGGCGTGGTGCTGCTGCCGTTTCGCGCCACCCTCTCGTCGCAGAAGTGGGGCTGGCTGTCGTTGTGGGGATTGTTGGTCGGCATCGGCATCATCAGCACACCGGCGGCATCACCGTCGTCGTTTGAGGGCCTGCTCTATTCGCGCCTGCCCCTGTGGTACCACCTGTTTGGCCTGCCCGAGGTGCTGCTGCAGACCCTCGCCTTCAGCGTGCTGCTGCATCGCTCACTGCGGCCCCACGACGCGCACAGCCGGCCTGCATGGCAACAGCGCAGCATGGCCGCCGTCGCTGGCGCCTGCTTCGCCTTCATCGGCTACGCCGTCGTCTCCATCGCGTTCGCCTTCGTCGTCGGCGACGGCCTGCAGACCGAAGGCGCGCTGCGCTGGCAGACCCAGGGGCTGTTCATCGCGCCGCTGCTGCTGCTGGCTGTCCTGGTCTGGTTGGGCCAGGCGGGCACCCGCCCCTTGCAGCGCTGGTGGGTCGTCGCCATCGTCGCCTGGGCCAGCAACGTCGTCGCCATCCTGGCCTGGCAAGCGCTGGTCATGCATGCGCCGGGCGTCAGCTACGCCCTGCTGGCGCCGGTGCTGCCAGCCCTCATCGCGGCGTGGATGGCCCGGGTTCGACGAGCCTCGTGATCACAACGCTCGCTCACGCGCGTCGCTCGCCGTGGCGTTTGACGAGCAACGCGTGGACGCGGTCGACAATGTCGGGCTCAGCGCCAGCCATGCCGTGCAGCTCGGCGCGGGTCACCAGGGCCGGAATCGTCTGGCGAAACTCGGCAGCCCTGGCCACCCGCCGATGCGAGCGCTGGATGGCGCCGTCGACGTCGCTGACGGCCACCACGGCCCCGCCGAGTTCGGCCAGCCGCGCCCGGTGGCGCTGCAGCAGCGATGGCAAGGGGGTGCCGGGCGCGTGCCGCTCGATGAGGATCCAGGGGCCGACGTCGAGAGTGGGCAGATCGGGAGCCACGACGGTCTCGACAAAGCGGCCATCAGCCAACTCGCTGCTGAGTTCCAGCAGGCGCAGCGGCGGCGTGGTCGGCGTGGCCGGGCGGCCCCAGGCGGCGACGATGATGACGCCGTCGTCGCTGAGCAGAGC
>CAJBHN010000580.1 GCA_903952805.1 uncultured Myxococcales bacterium
CGCAGGGGAGGGATGGGGGGACACAGGGAGGAGGCTAGCGCCAATGGCCATCACCCACAGCAAGACACCGTCGCCTGCGTCTGGTTCCCGACCATCGCCGGCCCAGATCCACCGCCGGTCGTGGCCCCCCCAAAGGGAACCAAGAACAGGAGACGACGCCGGGGCCTTGCTAGCGTGGCCCATGCTGACCACCCTCGCCCTCTCGGTGCTGCTGCAGTCGCAGTCGCCGCCGTCGTCGCCGGCCTGCGCCGAGGCCGAGTGGGTCTCCTTCGCCCCCAAAGCCCCCTACGACCCGGCGGTGGCCGACATCGCCGCGCTGGTGTGGTTGCCGTCGCTGCTGCTGCCCTGTCCGAGTGTGTTGCTCGGTGTTGGGCTGGCGAGCCTGTCTGGCCCGCTGCCTGCCGACGGCGCTGCCACCAGCGTCGCATTGGGCCACAGTGTGGCGATTGCCTGCTGTGGCCTGCCCCTCGCCGCGACGGGGATCGGCCTGCCCCTGGTTGCCTTGGAGACGATGTGGGTGGCGCCGGTGTCGGTGTTGAACGCCCTCGACCGGGACGTCCGCTGCGCCCGCCGCCGAGAGGTCTCGTCGCCGCCGGCGCTCCCGCCAACATCGCCGGCCCCGGCGAAGCCGACCGCGCCGCCGCGTGCGGAGAACCCGCTGCCGTTGTCGACGGCGCCGGCGCCGCTGGCCATGGCGTTTTGAGTCCCACCTGGGCCTGGTGGCCGTCGCTCGCCTGACCAGCTGGCCTCGTTGCAGCTCGAGGCTGAGATGACCCCTGTCGTCACGACGGGTCGTCACGACGGGTCGTCACGACGGGTCGTCACGACGGTCGCGGCGCGGCATCCAAGCAGCGTGTCGTTCACGTGTCGCATCTGTGGCCGCGATGTCCCACCGGCAGGCGGGCCCACCTGCTCGCGGGCCTGCAGCGCCGCCGGCCTTGACGCCGTCGACGCCCGGCTCGAGGCGACCATCGAGGCGCTGCTGGCAGCGCGAGCCCGCAGCGCCACCATCTGTCCGTCGGAGGCTTGTCGCGCCGTTTTTGGCGACGTGGCCGCTGACCACATGCAGCAGACACGGCGCGCCGCCCGTCGCCTGGTGGCGGCAGGACGGATCGTGATCACATCTGGTGGCGCCGTCGTCGACCCGTCGCGGGCCCGCGGTCCGATCCGGTTGCGGCGTGTGGAACACCTTGTGGAACCAGCCCGCGTGCCCCGGCGGCGCAAGCCGCACGACCTCGACGGCGGGCAGGGATAGGGGCATGCAAGTCCACCGGCACCTGTGGACGTCCCACAAGCCCGCAGCGGCCATGATGACCCCGCTGCCGTCGGTGGTGGCTGGCGGCCGGCTGCTCGGTCTGCTCGGTCTGCTCGTTCTTGTCAGTCTGCGTGACGGGTGAACTGCACCAGGGACCGGCGCACGTCGCGAGGGTCGTTGGAGGGCCACAGCCAACGGGGCAGGCGGCTCAGCGCGATGCGTTTGCGAACCGGGATGGCGTTCCACGCTTCGAGAGCGGCCTGGTGGAGGGCTTCTTCTTCGGTGGGCACGGTGACCACCGGACGGGTCAGGCCGAGCCGTGGCTTGTCCTGCAGAGCCGCAGTGGAGGCCACGCCCTCGCGACCGGGAATGGTGGCGCCGGGGTTCACGACGCCGTCGCCGTCGCCGTCGATGAAGATGGGGTTGGTCAGCGCATAGGGAGTGGTGACAAACGTGACCTCCGGTTGCAGGGCACCCTCAAGGCTGCCGAGGCCAAACGACGAACCCAGCGAGCCGATCACGTCGGTGAACTGCAGGGGTGGAATCTCGTTTGGGTAGACCGACGGAAACAGCGACGCCGAAGCCCGAATCGACGATACCTCGACGACGACGAAGCCATCGCCCTCGACGACAATGGGCAGTTCGAGTTCGCCGGTGGCGGGCAGGTCGGCGCGGAGTTCCTCGCGCACGCCGGCCCGGGTGCCAACCAGCACCCGCACGGTGTCAGCCTTGATCCAGGGCGCCTGCTCGATGTGGACCTTCAGGGTGTGGCTCGTGCCGGCGACGGTGCCGCCCATGCCCGTGCCGCCGATGTCGACGCGCACGAAGGGACCATTGGTCATCAGGACGTCACCGCTCTTGAAGGCAGCCACGACGTCGTCGGGGCTGACCTGGGCGGGGTTGTCCGTTGGAGCCCGGAAGTAGCTGCGGGGCGAGCCAGGCTCTTCCTTGTCAGGTTCGTGGCTGTCGGAGTTGGCGGTGCCGACCACGCGCTTGCCCGTCAGCAGCACGTGGAGCCAGTCGTCGACCACCCCGGGGAACGCGACGTCGAAGCGGTCGGGGTTGCATTTGTTGGCGTCGACCTGGGCGTCTTGGCGGGCCTGGCAGACCGCGGCGTTGGCGCCGACGCAGTTTTCGGGGAGGCAGTTGCATTGGGCCGGGTCGACGTCGTCGGCGCACTCGGGGCCCGGGTATTCGCGCATGAGTTCGCCCGGCTGCAGGGGACAGCAGGAGGCCGGGTCGCGGGAGACGCCGGCGGGGACCTTGAAGGTCTGCAGGAATTCGAAGCGCTTGCCGTTGAAGACCTCGATGGCGTCGAAGTCGAACGAAAAGGCGTCCTTCGAAAACTCCGGATGCTGGATGGGGTCGGGGGCGATGAGTCCGCTTTGGCCCTTGACCTCGAGGGTCTCGGCGTCGACGCCGTATTGGTCGAAGTAGCCGAGGATGGAGTCGCGGGGGTGGTTGACCTGCAACACGATGGGGCTCGGTGTGTCTGAGCCAGCCACCTTGCGGCCGCGGGAGCGCAGGTCGGCGAAGATGTCGCCGGGGTCGCGCAGGGCCCATTCGAAGCTCCCGTAGGTGCGGCTGGCGATGGTGTCTTCGTCGACGGTGCCGGGGCCCCGGTCGAGGGGAAAGCCGTTGAAGTGGCCGCGGTCGATGGTGGTCAACTCCAGACCAATGGCGCTGTTGATAAAGCGCTGCATGCCGAGTTTCTCGATGGTGGCGCGATAGTCGACAACGAAGTTGTGGTCGGTGCTGACGGCGTACTCGACGCCTTCGCCGGCGTAGCTGGCGATGCGGTCGGTGAGCTTGGCGTTGCTGTCGAGCGAGAACACCGAGTGCAGGTGGAAGTCGCCGCCGACGTAGCCGCTGGTGTCGACGACGTGCTTGAGGGTGGCGTTGATGGTGACGGACTTGCCCGCCTCCAGGGACACCGGGATCTCGACACGGTCGTATTCGATGCCTCGACCGACGACGACGGTGTAGGTCCCGGGGCGGGCGGTCACAGTCAGCGTGCCATCGATGGCGTAGGCGAAGTGCTCGATGTAGCGCAGGGTGTTGGCGTCGCCGGCGACGTCGTCAACGAAGTCCGTGTAGCGGAAATCCTCGCCAATGCTGAGGTCATAGAGCCAACGGCGCGGGGCCTCCCCGACGTGCTCGGGAGGCGTAATGCCGACGAGGCTGACTTTGGCGGGGATGCGGCCGCCTCCCTCCTCGGTGATGGTCACGACCAGCGTGGCCGCCGGCGGCATCGTCAGTTCCTGGCGGGTGGTGGTGTCGGCGGCGATGACGACGCCATCAAAGCGCTTGCTGGCGAGACCCTCGTCGGTGACGATCAGGCTGTAGTTGCCGGGTCGCAGCTTGGCCTGAAAGCGGCCGCCGTCGTCAGTCTTTATCTGCGTGACCTTGGCGCCGTCGTCGGCGACCACCATGATCGAGGCGCCCTTGATGCCTTCGGCGGAACCATCGAAGCGTACGCGCCCCTGCAGCGTCCCGGTGCGGTCCTTCAACAGCGCGTAGACGGTGTCGCTGATGCTGGAGACGTCGCCATCGCCGACGATGAAATAGCGGGAGAAGCTCATCTCGTCGGTGCCGCCGACGACTTCGTCGTTGGGTTCGAGGATGGGGGGAGGCAGCACCTGGAAGACGCCAGTGAAGGCGCTGGCCAGAAATGGAATGTGCAATGAGTGGTCGGTGGTGTTTTGGAACTGGTCGGCATTGGCCTGCACGAAGTTCTCGGTGGGCGCCGTCGACGGCTCGACGAGCAGACCGTAGGAGACATCTTTGCCAGCCGACGCAATGAACTCGGCGGTGATGCCGGGCAGGGCGGGCAGAGCGATGTCGCCCTCGGCGTAGATGTCTTCGAGGGTGAAGCGGATATCGAAGCCGGCGGGGTGGGGGGCAAAGACCTTGTTCCCGGCCCCAAAGAGCATGACGTCGCCAAAGGGAGTCGGCACGACGGCGTCGCCGAGGCTGGCGTTGGGCAGCTTCACGCGGCGAGGCGGGTTGGCGACGTTCTGCACGCGGGTCGTCATCTTGATGTAGGTGGCGTCGGGCTCCAGGATGTAGCGGGTCTCAAAGAGCAAGCTCGGGTCGACGCGGTCGTCGCCCAGCAGCACCTGATTGATGTTCTGGCTGAGAGCGAGAAAGTCGCCGCCGTTGCCGCGGATGACGAGCACGGCAGCCTTACCATCGCTGCCATCGTTTTCGATTTCGATGGGCGCAAGCTTGGCGCCGGGATTGTTCGGATCAAAGACCTCCCGGGGGTCAAGGGCTTCGAGGAAAAACGCCGGGAACATCTCGCCGAAGTTGTCTTTGCCCGTGCCGCCTTCGCTGTTGCCGCGACCCGACGCTTCGCGCACCAGGTCGGCGTCGAGGAGAGCGCCACCAAAGACGCCGAAGCCACGCGAGAAGCCGGTGTCTTGGATGATGAAGCGAACCTTGCCATTCTCGAGCATCCAGTCGCCGACTTCGCCGAGGGCGCGCGGGCCGCCGATCAGCTGGGCGCGCCGTTCGATCTTGAACGCATGGGATGACGGCGGTGATGTGGGGCAGCCCATGGTCGCGAGAAGGCCGCTGGCGAGGAGGATGTAGCTGACGACGAGCAACAGGCGATACATGGCGCGGTGTTGCCACGATCTAGCGGGGAAGTCACCGGGGCCGGGGCGGGACGCCCTGATCTGCTGGGTCACGGTCGGCGCGAGAACACGTCCCAAAAGACCAGTGGCCACGCGAGTACGAAAAATACCGTCAGCAACATCCGCATGGCAGGCAGGTTGCTGTCGTCGTCAAGTTCCAGCCCGAGCGCCATGTCGATCTCGTCTTGCATCCCGGACCACAAGGCGGTGGTGGTGCCCATGCCCAGCACTAGATAAGCGATGAAGAAGAGAGCTGGAAACGACACCTTCCCATCCTATCCCTTGGAGCGCCGCCGTGCAGACTGCCCCATCTCTCGCCTCGGATCATGCCTCGTCCGGTGATGACCAGGCGCCCGGACTCAATGCCGGCTTCGTCGTCGCCGGCATCCTGGGGGCTCTCGGCGTCGCGTTGGGGGCTTTTGGGGCGCATGCCTTGAAGGGTTTCTTGTCGGTCGCCGACAACGGCGCCCAGCGGCTGCAATGGTGGTCGACGGCGACGGAGTACCACCTCGTACATGCGCTGCTGGCGGCGGTGTTTGCAGTCATGTTGCGGCGGGCGCCGCGGGCCCGCACAGGCTTGGCTCTCTGCGTCGTCGGCGTGACGCTGTTTTGCGGGAGCCTCTATGTGATGACCCTGACAAATCTGCGGATCCTTGGCGCCATCACTCCCCTGGGGGGCCTGGCGTTCATCGGCGCCTGGGTGTGGCTGATCGTCGCCACTCGACAATCTCCCGGCCGACCATGATGACCGTCACGTCTGGCAGCCGGCGCTCCATGCCCCGGGAGTCTGAACCGTGTAGGTTCCCGCCACCATTGCCTGTCATGTGTTGGAGGTCGTCATGCGGATGAACCGGGTCGTAGCCTTGTATTGCGCCGTCTCGCTCGCCTGCGTCGGCTTCAGCAGCGCCGCCGATGCAGCGCCAAAGCGCGTGCTCGCCAAGGCTCCCGTCGTCGCCGTGTTGCCCTTCAAGGTCCTCAACAAGGAGACCTCGCTGACGCATTATGGCGAGGGCGCCTCCGACACGGTCATCAACAAGATTGTCAATGACAAGACGCTCAAGGTCGTCGAGGAGAGCCAACTCGACAAGGCCATCAACGCGCTGGCCCGCAATCAATCAGGGCTCTTTGAGGAGGACTCCGCCCTCGCCATCGGCCAGATGGTCGACGCCCGCTACATCGTCGTCGGCTCGGTTCAAATCGTTGGCGTCGGCGTCGACGGCAACACCACCAACGCGCAAATCAAGGTCAATGCCCGCGTCTTGGAGGTCGAAACCCGACAGCTCCTCGTCAGCGAGAGCGTCTTTGGACCCATCGCTGCTGCCTTTCAGCAATACGACGAGATCGGCGCCCGCCTCGTCGCCAAGGTGACGGCCCACCTCGCGCAGCGGACCGAAGGGGCCAGTGCCGACAACGTCGCTGTCGACCAGCTCATCGGCGAGGGCAAGCTCTTCGATCCGGCCTTTCCAGCGCGCAGTGGTGTGAGTAAAGATTTGCATAAAGCATTGGAATTATACAACAAAGCGGTCGTGCGTGACCCGCGATCGGCTCGTGCCTATCTTGCCCTCGGCCATGCCGAGCTGCGTTACAGCGACGACCTTCTGCAGGCAGATCCCGGTCGCAGCCACAGTGTGTTGACGACCTCGCGAGACCACCTGCGTCTGTCGGTGGAACTCGACAGCGGCAATCCCTTCACCCTCACCCAGTTGGGTCGGGCTGAGGGCAAACTCGGCAACCACGCCGACGCTCGGGTTGCCTTTGAGCGCGCTCTCTCGGTCGACAGCGGCTTCGTGGCCGCCCGCTTTGGCCTCGCCGTCGCCTTGCTGACGCAGGGACAGCTTGAGCCCGCCCGTGAACAGGCCATGCAGGCCAAGGCCGCCGGCGACAGCCGCGCCGATGGCTTGCTGCAGTCCATCGATCAGCGCCTCGCGCTGCAAAAGCAGCCGGCGCCAGCCTCGGCCCAGAAATAACTGGCCCTGCTGCGACCGCCGGGCGAGCCCCGCGCGGCGCTTCAGCGAAAAACCCTGATAATTCAATGCCTTGGCGGTTTCGCGGGCGACCCGGAGCGCCGGCCAGCGGGTCGCCAGCTATTCGGGCTTGCCCGACAGACTGGCGTAACTGGTCGCCAGCACCAGCGTCGACATCTGCTGACGATAGCGAGCCACCAGATCCGACCGACGCCGCTCAGTGGCGTCTTTCATCGCGAGCTGGAGCTGCACATAGGCCCGTTCGGCGTTCATGAAGAACGTCAGAGCGTCGAGGGCCACCAACAGGCACGAACGCGTCACCGACGTCGTCTTGCGTTCAAAGGCACATTCGACGCCGTGGGCATTCTTGACCCGCAACGTGGCCACAGCGAGGGCGTCAAAGCGTCGACCCTTGGCTCCATCGAAGCCCGAGCCAATGGAGAAGTCTGACAAGCTGATGGTCTTGAGGCTCTGGAACTCGTCTTCCCAGGCCTTCATGACGCCGTTGAAGAAGGCGTCGACCAGACCGACGCCCTGGCCCTCGACCATGATGACGTCGTTTTCGGGTCGTCGTCGCAATTTCACCTTGACGGTGACCCGGGTGGGGTCCTCCTCCAGTTCCAGTTTCTCGACGTCGAAGGAGTGGTAGTTCTCGTGCAGGATTTCCCGTGCCAGCTGGTCGACGCGGGTGGATTCCGGGTCCAGGCTCTGCCCGGGGGACGCGACCGTAGTGTTCATGACTTTTGACGTACGGCGTTGCTGGGTTGGTTTCAAGCTTCGGCGGCCCCAAGGCCTGCGGCAGGCTGGACGCTTGAGGGATCCGCCGACTGGCACTAGGGTCCGCGACGTTGATGCCAACCCCCCGGAGGTAGACCCATGGCCACGAAGAAGATTGCCTTGATTGGTGCAGGTCAGATCGGCGGAACCCTCGCCCTGCTCGCCGCCCAAAAGAACCTCGGTGACATCGTCCTCTTCGACGTCTTCGGCGGCACGGCCAAGGGCAAAGCCCTTGACTTGAACCAGTTGGGCTCCCTGGCGGGGGCCGATGCCGAACTCACGGGCACCGACCAATACGCCGACATCGCCGGCGCCGACGTCTGCATCGTCACCGCTGGCTTTCCGCGCAAGCCGGGTATGAGCCGCGACGATCTGCTGTCGAAGAACCTCGAGGTCATGTACCAGGTGGCCGACGGCATCAAGCAATATGCGCCCAACGCCTTTGTCATCGTCATCACCAATCCCCTCGATGTGATGGTCTATGCGCTTTGGCAGCGCTCAGGTCTGCCCAAGCAGAAGGTCATCGGCATGGCCGGCGTCCTCGACAGCGCCCGGTTCCGCACGTTCCTGGCTTGGGAAATGGGCGTCAGCCGCGAGGACGTCTCCGCGTTTGTGCTCGGCGGTCACGGCGACGACATGGTCCCCCTCCCACGCTTCTCCACCGTGGGCGGCATCCCGCTGCCTGAGCTGGTCGCGATGGGCATGCTCAGCCAGGAACGCCTCGACGCCATCATCGACCGGACGCGTAAGGGCGGCGGCGAGATCGTCGGCCTCCTCGGCAACGGCTCGGCGTTTTATGCGCCGGCTCTGTCAGCCATCGAGATGGCCGAGGCCTATCTCCTCGACAAGAAGCGCGTGCTGCCCTGTGCCGCCCTGCTCGAGGGCCAGTACGGTGTGAAGGATCTCTTCATCGGCGTGCCCGTCATCGTGGGCGCTGGCGGCATCGAGAAGATCATCGAAGTGCGCCTGAACGACGCCGAGAAGGTGTCGTTCGCCGCGTCCGTCGACAGCGTCAAGAAGACCTGCGCCGAGGCCAAGCTCATCTGAGCCGGTCCCTCGCTGGATCAAGGACAGAACGGGGACGGCGTTTCAATCTCGTCCCCGTTAGACCACTGATGCTCCTGCGGCTGGCGCCCAAGGAGTCCCAAGACGAAGACCTCATGGGCCCACGGGCTCTGAGCGAGGATGCCAATGTCCGAAGGTGAAATAGTCTCCCGCGGTGCCAAGAGTCCGATCGAAGTGGCCCTGCTCTTCGTGAACTCGTCTGTTGGTGCCAAGGTCATCATGGCCCTGACCGGGTTGGCGCTGTGGGGATTCGTCCTGGGCCACATGTTGGGCAACCTGCAGGTCTTTCAGGGGGCCGAGCCGCTGAATGCCTACGCCGAAATGCTGCACTCCCTGGGCCACGGTGCCGGTTTGTGGGCTGTGCGGGCGGTGATGCTCACCGTCGTTGTCTCCCACATCCTTTTTGGCCTCAGGCTGGCCCGGTTCAATCGCCAGGCGCGCGGCGTCCAGTATCGAGTCAAAAAGCAGAGCCGCACGAACATGGCGTCGTTGACGATGGCTGTGTCAGGCCTGCTCATCCTCGCGTTCATCGTGTTTCATCTCCTGCACTTCACAGGTGGCGTGGTGCAGCCCGAATTCTACGCCCTCGACAGTCAGGGTCGTCACGACGTCTTCAACATGGTGGTCAACGGGTTCAAAACACCGTGGATTGTCGCCATCTACGTCGTCGGTCAAACGCTGCTTCTGTCTCACCTGGTGCACGGCACGGTCAGCCTGTGGCAGTCGCTGGGGATTCATCACGGTGTCTGGACCCCCGCGCTGAAAGTCATCGGCCGCGGCCTCGCCATCTTCATCGTCGCCGGCAACATCGCCATGCCGTTGGCCATCTTCCTGTTTTGGACGTGATTTCCTCGACGACATGAGACCGACC
>CAJBHN010000581.1 GCA_903952805.1 uncultured Myxococcales bacterium
GGGTGCCGCCGCGGGCGCGGGTGCCGGGGCCGCCGCGGGTGCTGGCGAGCGACGCTCGGCGACGGCGCGAGCCACGGGCCGCATCACCGGTGGCATCGCCACCATGGCCTCGCCGTCGATGGTGGCGATGACGGCCAGGCCGACCTCGACCACGGCGGCCATGGCGCTGCTGTCGTCGTCGACGCTGCCGAGGCGGGCCTCGGCCTGCTGCAGGGGCATCGCGCCGTTGGCGGCCAGCAGGGCGTCGACGGCCACGCCGTAGCCGTCGTCGTACATGGCCTCGACGAGGGGACCAACGAGCTGGGGCTCGGCCGCCATCAGCGCGACCTGAGCGAGCACGACGTCGCGCTTGAGGCCGCGGGGCAAGCTGCAGCCAAAGGCCGCCACCACATCACGCAGGCGGGTCACGGTCAGTGGCGCGAACCAATCGACGGTGGGCGCCGTCGATGACAATGAATGGTGGAGCGAGTTCTTGGTCGACGTCATGACGATGGTTCTCTTCAGCCGGTGTAGCGTGTCAGCCCTCAAGACGACAGCATACAGACCTTGAAAAGCATTGCGTGATTCCTCACGAAACGCGCTGAAAAAATCGTCGCCACCCCGACCATCAGGAGGGAAAGCGGGGGCGGTTGCGGGGGCCGCCTCGACGACACTGGCCTCGAAACGCGGGCCAAAACCAACGGCGTTGGCTTCCCGTGGTCGCGGATGTTCGTCCGGGACGTACTCTTGGTCGCCACCGGCACAAGACGTGACGCTGGTGTATAATGGCGTCTGCATGCGGCGGCCCGCGATATGGTGAGACCGGGGGAACCGGCCCGGTTTGCAGCCCCGCCATGGGCCAGCCCACCCATGGCAGCGACGCCTGTCGTCATATTGCATGGACGCATTATGTTTCGTAACACCTCTTACAGCCGCAATCATTAGCTGTACAAATATGTTTCAAGACTACGAAACGGGGCGCTGCCGCGCACATCGCAGCAGGGGCGATGCAGCAGCTGCAGCAGCCGCGCACATCGCCCCTGCTGGCCGGGTCATCTTGCCCGGACCCCGGGAGATGTCGCACACGGCCCCGGCAACGGTCGGCACCGCATCGCGCCGCCGTCGCAGGGCCCGATGGCACGCTTCGTGATTGGTTCATCACTCATGAACCGACCAACCACTGAAGACGACCTCCCCGCGCGCGTTGTGCGTGCTGCCGAAACCCAATTCCTGGTGGAGCGCTACCACCGGGCCTTCGAGGACGAGGCAGAGTATCTGCGCGGTCTGGTGAAGGTCTGGATTGCGCGGGAAATCCGCTCATTGGAGGCCCGCAGCGTCGAAATGGCCCTTGAGACCATGTGCGCAGCGCTGGCCGAACACGTGTCGCTGCAGGAGATCGTCATTTTCCCGGTGTTTGAGCGGAATGGCCACTGCAGTGAACCGCTGAACGAGCGAGGCACGGCCGATTGCGCAGCGCTGTTTGGCGCCATCGAGGGTCTGCGCGAGGTCTGCGCCGTCGACCCCAGCGAACGCCCCTGCTCCACCGACGCCCGCCTGCGCGTGCGCCTGGTCCACCTCGCCAACGAAATCCAACAGCACCTGCGCGACGAACTGCGCCTGCTGCTGCCCGATGGCTTGAGCGACAACCACGCGTCGACCACGTCGATGTCGATGTCGATGTCGATGTCGGCGTCGGCGTCGGCGTCGGCGGCCACCGGTGGAGCCATGCATGCAGCCGGCGAGGCGATCCACCTGCGCCAGCATCGCCCGGCCCACACCGCTCCCCACCGGGTCGGTCGACGACTCGATGGCGATGGCGCAGCCGTCCGGTCCTGACGCCACGACGGACTTCGCTTTCGCTGCCGTCGTCGAGGAATCAGGCGCGCAGCTCTTTGGGTGATGCAGACAGGGGAGGTGGACAATGGGTCGACGCATCGTGGTCGTGGGTGGAACCCTCTGGGGACCGACGGCAGCAGCGCGGGCGCGGGAGACTGACGAAAGCGCCAGCATCACCATCGTCCAGCGGGGCCCCCGCCTGAACTTTGCCTTCGCCGGCCTGGCCCATCACCTCAGCGGCGAAGTCGCCGAGCTCTCGCACCTCGACGAGCAAGGGGCCCTCTACTTCAAAGACGTCTATGGCATCGATGTGCTGCTGCACAGCAACGCCACCGAGCTCGATCGTGAACACCGCACGGTCACCGTGGCCACCAGTGACGGCGCCATCGAGCATGTGCGGCAGCTGCCCTACGATGAGCTCGTCTTTGCCCTCGGTGCCGAGCGCATGCCCCTGCCGGGGGTGGCGGGCGACAACGTCTTTCGCCTGCGCAGCTTCAAGGAGATCATGGCGTTGCGCCTGCTGCTGGCGGACCGCCCGCCATCGTCGCCGGCCCACGTCGTCGTCGTCGGCGCCGGCGCCGGTGGCCTCGAAGCCGTCGACGGCCTGGTGCGGGCGGGGGCCCGGGTCACGCTGCTGGAACGGGCGTCGCACCTGCTGCCCCACTTCACCCCGACGACCACCGCGCCGCTGGTCGCCCACCTGCAAGACCACCATGTGCGCGTGCGCGTGGGCGTGGACGTCGTGGGCGCCGAGCTGGACACCGACGGGCAGCGGGTGCAGGCCCTGCATCTGCACGACGGTTCGCGAGTGCGCTGCGACGCCGTCGTGGTCTGCGTCGGCGTGCGGCCCGACACGGCGCTGTTGGCGAAGGCAGGGGTGGCCCTGCGCGACGACGGCACCGTCGCCGTCGACGAGAGGGCCCAGGTGGCTGCCAACATCTACGCCTGCGGGAGCTCGGTGGCCGTGGCCAACGCCGTCACGGGCGCTCCCATGTGGTGGGCCCAAAGCGCCATCGCCGACAAGGTGGCCCAGGTGGCCGGCGAAAACGCCGCCGGTGGTCGGGCCCGGACCTGGCCCTTCGCGGGGTCCATGATGCTGCGCGTGCTCGACCTCAGCGTGGGGCGAGCCGGCTTGTCACACCAGGAGGCCGTCGCCGCCTATGGCGAAGCCGACATCGACGTCACGCCCGTGACGGGCCACAGCCACGAGGTGTGGTGGCCAGGGTCGCGACCGCTGACGGCGGTGCTGGTGTCGCAACGGTCGACGGGGCGGGTCGTGGGAGCCGAGGCCGTGGGCGCCGTCGGCGTCGACAAACGCGTCGACGTGACCGCCACCGCCGTCGTCGCCGGCCTGACGGTGGAGCAGCTCGCCAGCCTCGACCTTGGTGATGCCGGCGCCTTCAACGCCGCCCGCGACGTGTGGAACATCGCCGCCAATCTGGCCACCGTCGAGCGCCACCACCGGGGCTCGTCGATCACGCCGACAGAGTTCATGGCCCGCCGGGATTTGCTGGTCGTCGACGTCCGCGATCACGTGGGCCCCAGCA
>CAJBHN010000582.1 GCA_903952805.1 uncultured Myxococcales bacterium
CGAAGGCGAAGGCGAAGGCGAGGGCGAAGGCGAAACCGTGCTGCAGAACTTCGTGTCCGGCTGCCCGCTCGCCCTGACGGGTCCGGATCCCGAGGACGAGGGCTCCTTCACGGCCGAGCTGCTGACGCCGACCGGATATCCCTTCACGGTCTCGAGCGTGCGCTACGAGCTCGCTGGCGCCACCCAGGGCGTGCCCGCGTGCAACTCGACGCTGGCTCACGAGGTGCGGGTCTTCATCGTCAGCGTCGATGACGTTGCCCTGGGCCAGCTGCCGCTGAGTCCGTCGGCGCTGGGTGATGCGGCGTTCCAGCTCATGACGGTGCCAGCCAGCGACGGCGATGGTACCGTCAACCGTCCGCAAGAGCTCGCGCTCGACCCGCCGTTGGTGCTGACCGAGGGCCAGGGCCTTGCCGTGGCCGTCGAGCACAGCGCTGCGGGTACAGACTACATCTGCACGCTCATCTGCACCGCCGACCCCGTCGTCCGTCGCTCCTTCACAAGCGTTTCCGCTGCCGAGCCCTACAGCTGGGCGGACCTCACGGCGCAACCTTACCGCTTCCCCGGTAATCTCCGCTACTCCGCCGTCGGTCAGTAGCAGCGGCTGCTGAGGCGCGCCCACGACGCTGCGACGGCGTTCAAGCAATGGCGAGGAGCCGCAACAACGCTGATGGGCCTCCTGGGCGCGCTCGGCATGATTCGAGCTCGACGGCGGTGGACTACTTCGCGCCGGCGTCGAGCTGGGCGGCGTACCAGCCGCCCGTCATGGCCGACAGCATGGCCGTCGCCTCGTCGAGGGCCAATTGTTTGTCGAGCCGTTCCTCGCGGGCCACCTCGCTACGCAACTCCACGAGGAGGCGTCGACGCTTGCTGTACAGGCGCGTCACGCGGGTGAGCAGCTCTTCCTGGTTGGCCTGCAGGGCGAGGACGTCGAGTTCTTCGCCGTTGTAGGCGAGGCGCGCGAGGTCCCACGACAGCTTCACCCGCACCTCGGTGGCGCTGCCGGCGGCCCCGCGAATGACCCATGGGTCGGTGGCGCTGTATTCATCGAGGACCGTGTCCTCGTCGAGGCGCGTCTCGCTGTAGCCGCCCGAGACCTCGAGCATCGGCAGGGCTGCCTTCCACGACGCACTCGCCCGCAGACCATTGATCCGGCCGGCGCTCAATCGCGAGAACTCAAGGGCCTGGGCCTGCACATCACGGATATCGGGCTCGCGCGCCGTCGCGACGGCGAGCTCAGCTGCAATGTCGACGACGGGGCTACCCCAGCCGCCACCCTGCAACGCCATCATCACGAACCACATCACACCGTTCATGGAAACCTCCGCAAAAGATTCAAGTACGTGGTGCATCGCCAGGCACTTGAAGGACAGCGACTATGGTGGCCCGAGGGGCCTGAGATCGGGTGTGCCAAGCGCCAGGGGCACACCGCGCCAGCGCGGGCTGACGATGGCGAGTTCGTCGACGATCGCCGCGCGGCGCAGCTCGGTGGCCGTCGTCGCCGGACGCGCACACAGGCGACGATGCTCATCCACCAGGGCGGCGGCGTTGGCCAGACGTTGCTCGGCGCGTCGACGCCAGCGGCGCTCGAAGATGCGGACATCGGCGGGCTCGCCCACCAGCCGATCCAGGTCGAAGCGCAGCTGCACCATGGCGTAGGGCATCGTCGTCACCCGGGACCGGGCCAGGGCAGCGCCCTCGTTGTTGTCGACCTGGCCCTGCAAGGTCCGGCGCACAAAGCCCGCCGGGGCACTGCGTTCAACGCCGTCGCGAAACACCGCGAAGAGGTCCGCGACGGTGTCGACGCGGGCCTGACCACCGGCAATGTCGACGACAGGGAGCAAACGCCACAGGAGCCCAGGCGCCATGGCTTCCTTCAGGCGGGCGGATACCCGGTCCGTCGCCACGACCTCGGACAGGGTCGTGGCGAGGGCGGGGCTCTCAGCGCAGCGGTCGTCGTCACGGTCGTCGTCGTCGTCGTCGTCGTCAACGATGGGCATCTCTGAGCCAGGCGCGTGATGCCACAGACGATCACCATCGCTGCGCCACGCGCCCGCCACAAGGACACCAACGGCAACTGGGATCATGGTCGCCTCACGCCGCTGCACGAGACCCCGGGTGGGCCCGGGCTCGTCGACCAGCGTGAAGGTGGTGTTCTTCGCGCCCCGCACCACGCCCCAAAAAGCCGGCGAGTCCGGCGCAAATTCGAGGTAGGGCTCACCCGTCGTGCCATACGGAAATACGAAGAGGTCCCACGCGTTCTGGGTGAGAAACGGCGTTTCGCCACGACGCACGAGGGAGAAGCCCTGGTCGAGGCGCAACATCGAGGGGCGTCGGCCGCCAGCGCTGGGGGCCTGGCCTCTGCGCGCACACGTTGCACAGGCCACATCATCGACAACACCGTCGCTGTTGACGTGTACGACGACGCCGTCGGCGCGAGCGACGAAGGCTCCGCCGTCTGGCCCAAGTACGACACCGACAAACGGTGCACCGGCAGGCGCCACAAGCACCGCTTGCTCCAGTGCTGCCGCTGGCCTGGGTGCCGTCGAGGTGGACGTCAACGTCGACGAAGCCAGCAGGAACGCCAGGCATGTC
This sequence comes from uncultured Myxococcales bacterium, assembly GCA_903952805.1. Classification (GTDB taxonomy): domain Bacteria; phylum Myxococcota; class UBA727; order UBA727; family VGSZ01; genus VGSZ01. The sequence continues at coordinate 2,593 of CAJBHN010000582.1, forward strand.
AGGGGCGCGCTCATCCGCCGTCAGTCGCAGGCTGCGAAGCAGGCGGCCGGTGGCTGCGTCGATGGTGGCAACGAGGAGGTGCACTCGTCGCCAATGGCGATGTTGGGCGACCATGACCACTCGTTGAAGAAGAGTTCGCCCACCCCGGAGCGCACGCCGCACAGGTCGTGCTGCCACACCCAGGCGGTGCGCACGTGACGCACCGTCTGCCGGTAGATGACGGCGCAGCGGCCATTTGGGATCTTGCCCGAAAACGAGACGAGGGTCGTGTCGGTCGACGTTGACTGCCAGGTCTCGGCCCACGACTCGGACACGCCCTCGGTGACACCCTCGCTGACGCTCTCGGCGCCGCCGGTGGAAAACACCAGGCTCTCCGCCGTGGCCTCGGTTTCCGAGGTCGTTTGCGAGATGCCGGCCTGGCGGGACAGGCCCCAGCTTCCGCCGACCTGCTGACTGCGCCCGTCGGTGGTGACCGAACCGTAACTCGCCGTCGATGAGGCGTTGCCGCCCCCCGAGATGCCGCGGTCGGCGCGAGCCCCGGTGCGGGACCCGGCGCTGACCTCACGACCCACCTCGTTGGCCACCGTGCTCTCACTGCCGATCTTCCCAGAGACCCCCGCGAGGCCGGCGAGGCTCGCCTCGCCTCCCACCTCGGTGATGACCGTCCCGGCCGTTGCCGAGCCCATCGAACTCACGTTCTGCTGGTACTGCTCCTGGCTTTGGCCCTGCACGAGGTTCCATCCCCAAGAGGTGCCATTGCTCGACGACAACCCCACCTGCGTCGCTGCCGACTGATTGTAGGTCTCGCCGTAGGATTGCTGGGACTGCTCCGTCTCGGACGTCGACACCGAGGACTGGTCGGTGCTCGACAGGGTCTCGGTGACGCCGTAGGCCTCGTTCCAGGTATCGGTGGAGGTCGTGCCCCGGGTGGTCGCCGCCGTGCGGGTGACGTTGACGCTGACGCCGTGCTGCCGACTTTCGCTGTGGCTCTCTGAGTACGTGATGACGGTGCCGATGCCACCGACGATGGGACCGTTGACGACCTCGGGCTCGTAAAACTCGGCGAGGGTGCGGTTGCCGTCGTAGAAGAATTGGATCGGGCGCACCACATCGAAGGGCAGCACCGTCTCGAGACTGTTACCGACGTCGTCGAAGGCCGTAACGGCGACCGTGGCGATGTTGACATCGGCGCCATCGGGGATTGGGTTCATGACGACGACCTCACCGCGGGCGCCATCGCCGAGGACGTCGACGGTGCCTGTGGCTGCATGGGTGAAGGTGGTGAAGGCATCGGCGCCGTTCACGCCAGCGATGGACCACACGAACGTCGACGGCGAAAAGCCGATGGCCTCGACCTCGAAGACATAGGCAAGGCCTGGCAGGCCGCGCAGCGCCGGCGCTCCACACCCTGCGGTGACGCCGGTATTCGAGGTCGGGTCGAGGTCCACCACAGGCTCGAGTCGACGAAAAATGAGGGACGGGGCCACGTCGATGACGATGGCAGCAGGCTCGCCCTCGACGTTGGTGCCGTCCTTGCTTTCGTTGATGACCGTGACGGTGCCTTCAAAACGGCCCGTGGCCCGACCGCGCCCTCCGAAGGGTACAGCGAAGGGACCAAAACGGTTCCAGCGCAGCAGCGAGGTCCCCGCGGCCACGGACAAGTCTCCGACCTTGCCGTCGGTCTCGAAGGTGCCGTCGTGCAGCAGCTCGCGCTCGAAGGGGACGACCTCCTCGCGCACCTCGGTGCCGTCGTCGTCGCGCCAGGAGTAGACCCCGCCGAAGCGGGCCAGGGTGCGGCCCTCCTCGGGCGTCATGAACCCCGTGCCCGCAAAATAGACCGTCTCACCAACCCGCACGCTGGACGCCGAGACGCCCGTGATGTGCGGAC
>CAJBHN010000583.1 GCA_903952805.1 uncultured Myxococcales bacterium
AGCCGCCCCATGGTGACATCGACAATTCGCGCGCTGCTGGCTGCAATGCGCATCACCTTGACCAGCGTGCCGCCCGCCATCGGCCGCACCACGACAGCGATGACCTCCTCGACGCCAGCGAGCTGGCCGAAGCCGGCGGCACATTGCTCGTCCAGGGTGCTGCACCCCAACCCGAGTTCGCGGGCTTGTTGCGTGATCCGCACGGTGGTCCGTTCGTCGACGATATGACTGGCCAGGGCGGTGCGCACCCTCGCCTCGGCCCCCTGCAACGCCACGGTGTCGGGCATCTCGGTGAGCAACAACGCGCGCCGTGAAGCAGCGACGGCATCAGCACCACACAAACACCACGTTGCCGTCGCGACGACTGTCAGTGCCTTGCACAAACGCATGCCGTCAATGTCGCACGATGCACAAGGCATGCGCCATATGCGAGGCTGACGGGGTGTTGAGCTCCGAATTTCCCCACCCCTTCGGGAAGTACACGCTGCTGGCCACCCTGGGACGAGGTGGCATGGGGGAGGTCTTTGCCGCCACGACCTCGTCCGTGCTTGGCATCGAGAAGCGTTGCGTCATCAAGACCCTGCCGGCAGGCTTGCTGCAGGACCGCGAGTCCGTCGCTCGTTTCCTCGACGAGGCACGGCTGGCGGTGCGGCTGAACCAGCGAAACATCTGCTCGGTCTTCGACGTCGGTGTCGTCGACGGGCAGTACTACCTTGCGATGGATCTCATCCGGGGTCGGGACACCCGCACCATTGCTCAGCAGCTGGCCGACCTGCGCACGCCGATGGAACCGGCGTTGGCCTTGCACATTGTCGCCGAGGTCCTCGACGGCCTGCAGCACGCGCATGAACTTGCTGATGAAGCGGGCCAGCATCTCGCGGTCGTGCACCGAGACGTCTCGCCACAGAACATCATGGTGAGCTTCGACGGCGATGTGAAACTCATCGACTTCGGCCTGGCGGCTTCGACCATGAAAGTCGAACGGACCGAGGTCAACATCGTGATGGGCAAGATGGCCTACATGGCTCCCGAGCAGACCCGGGGAGAAAAGGCCGACGCCCGCGCCGACCTCTTCTCAGCGGCCGTGGTGCTCTACGAACTGCTGACCGGCGCGCGCTATTATGGCCAGGGCGGTGCGGCGGTGCAGCCTGACGTCGTCGCCAGCGGCCGCCACGTCCCTGTCCGGATGGCCAGCCTGGATCGCGAGCTGCAGACCATCCTGCGGCGGGCCCTGGCCGCCGACCGCGAACAGCGGACATCGTCAGCGTCCCAATTCGCCGAAGAACTCCGGGCCCATGGCGCCCGACACTCGCTGCGGGGAGACGCCGGCGCCCTGCGCCGGATGATGCGAGACCTCTTTGGTGCGCCGCGCGACGCCTGGGAATCCGCCGTCGTGCCGACGACCGTGCCGACGACCGTGCCGACGTCCGTGCCGACCTCGGCCGCCATTGGCTGGTCGACGCGCCCCCAGCCGGTGCGGCTCCTGACCGTCGAGCACACCGAGGTCGGACCGTCCCCCGACACTGACATCCAGGGTGCCGAAGGAATTCACGACGACACCAGCCTTCAAGACGAGGATGAGCAGACGTCGACGACCCGGGTGCTTCTCGCCCTGCCCGCGTCAACGCCATCTCGACCGCACAAGAGCTGGCGCCCGCTTGCGGCGGTCATCGGCGTCGGCGTCGTCATGGTCGTCGTTGTCGCGATGGCCAGCGTCGTCGGCTTGTCGGCCGACGACGCGAGCGTCAGCGCCACCCCGTTGCTGAGCGCCAGCTCCCTCGACGCGGGCGTCCTCGACGCCGGGGCCGATGCCACGGTGCTTTCGTCCGCGCTCGCAGCGGAACCCATGCCGGGCACGGTGACGGCTTCGACGACAATTGCTGCTGAGGCCGCGACGCCGACAGCGGCGCCGGCCGCGGCGCCGCTGGCGGCCCTGGCTGGCGGAGGCACGGCCAAAAGCGCAGGTCTGCAGCAAGGCGCTGCACGCGGGGCGCCGTCTGCCCCGGTGACGTCAGCGGCGATGCCTGAAGGAGATCCGGCGGGACGGCGCGAAGCCGTGCGGGTCAAGACAGCAGTTGCTCCAGCAGCAGCAGCAGCAGCAGCAGCAGCCACGGCTCGCGAAGGCGTTGATCAAGCGTTGGCCCGCCTCGAGGCCATCGCCGCTGACGGGGCGCCTCTGGCGCAGTTGAAGGTCATCCGCGAGGTGTGCGGTCCGACGGCCTGCGAGGGGGCCGCGATGAATGGCTCCATCGGACAACGGGTGCAGCAATGCGTGGAGGACTGCCGTGCCGTCCTGCGTCGCCGCCTGCACAACTGATCAGGCCCTCGTCTTGATGCTTGCCAGGCCGCCGTCGATGCCAAGCACCTGGCCCGTCACCCAACTGTTCGCGCCGTCGAGGAAGAAGGCCACCGCGCGGGCGACGTCGTCGGGTTCGCCGGCCCGGCCGATGGGGTGCATGGCCACCGAACCCTTCAAGGCCGATTCGTTGCCAAAGATGCGCTCGGTCATGCCGCTGCGGACAAGACCCGGGGCGACCACATTGATGCGAATGCCCCGCGACGCGTAACTGGCAGCGGCCGACAAGGCGAGGCCCTCGACGGCTCCCTTGGCGGCGGCAATGGCCTCGTGATTGGCGAGGCCAATGCGTGAAGCCGCCGAAGACACCAGCACGATGCTGCCGCCGGCCTCCATGCGCCGCACACAAGCCCGCAGCAGGAAGAAGCTGCTGTTGACATGGGTGGCCATCAGCGACGCGAACTCCTCGTCGCGGGTGTGGTGGGCAGGCTTGAGCAGCAGCGACCCCACACCGTTGAAGGCGCCGTCGATGCGGCCATGGGCCTCCACCGTGGCGGTGACGGTCGCGTCGACGTCAGCGGCATTGGTGGCGTCGACAACCATCGAGCCTGCATCCAATTCCTTCGCCAGCAACGCGAGTTTGTCGGCGTTGCGACCGGCCAGAAACACCGTGTGGCCAGCACCATGCAGATGGCGCGCAACAGCGGCACCGACGCTGCCGGTGGCGCCCAGAACGAGATGAACACGTTTCATGGGGTTCAGATGCCGGAACTCGGGAGACGTGCCGAGGGGCTGGATCAAGACGCGGCCGCTCCGCGCCATGGGCCACCGTGATGACGGTCGCCCTTAGTCGCCCTCAGTCGTCGCCCTCAGTCGTCGCGCGAGCCGATGCGCAGCACGAAGTCGCGCAGGACGGCGCCAGCGTCGGCGCTGTCGGCGATGGTCAAGACCCAGCGGCCGTTGACGGGTTCGTCGCCGGAGTAGCCCACGACGGCGCCGGTGTCGCCGCGCAGCGAGATTTCCGAACCGACGCCACCTGCGGCGAAGAGCGTGGCGCTGGTACCGATGGGGTTTGTCAGCGTCACCGACAGAGACGCCACCGACACGGCGGACACCACCAGCTGAACGGTGACGTCGGTGTCGACGGTCGACAGGCCACTGACGATGACCGTGCGGGTCAAGCTGCCGCCCGCAGGGACGACGAGGGGTTCTTCGTTGACGAAGTCGAAGTTGTCGAAGGTGCCGGCATTGAAGGCGGCGTCGCAGAAGCCCTCGCTGCCGCGGGACAGGTTGGCGCAGCGCAGGCCGTCAAAGACCGCGCCGACGTCGCAGTCGGCCTGGGATCGGCACGTGACGCCTTCGCCATCGATGGATTGTTGGCGGATGCATTGGCCGGGGGCGATGAAGGTCAGGCCATCGGCCTCAAAGGCGCGGCCGAAGCAGATGAAGCCCGCTCCGCAGTCGTCAACGGCGTCACAGGGAGCGCCGCTGGAGCCGGGAGCGACCACGCAGGCGCCGATGTCGCCGTCGTTGATGCGGGCAGCGACGGTGGTGGTGCCCTGAACAAAGATGGTGCCAAAGCTGTTGTCGCCGCGGCCGTACTCGACGA
>CAJBHN010000584.1 GCA_903952805.1 uncultured Myxococcales bacterium
GCAATCCCGGTGAGACCGCGTCGAATTCGGGGGGATTGTAGGTGAGAAAGATGTGGTCGGGATGGCGTGCGGCCACCAGCTGCCCCTCCAACCGACACATGACCCGGTAGCGCCAGGCGGCCCCCTCGACGTCGGCACCGCCCTCGACGTGCTTGCGGGCCTGGTCGATGAGTCGGCTGCGCAGGGGATCGGTCTGCCAGGCATCTTCAGCGGCGGCGCCCGTCATGTCGCGGTCGATCTGGCCTGTGGACAAGCCGCCGTCGCGCCAGAGGTCGGTCATGGTCACCACGGCGAAATCCAGATTCCGGGCATGGGCCGCAATCGCGTCAAAATAGGCCGTCGACCTTGCAGCCGGGATGTGATTGTTGGCGGCGTGGGAGTCCGTGAGAATCAACGTCAATGCAGCGGGGGAATGGGCCACCCGGCGCAGGCTGTCGCTGTACTCCTTCAGGCGGACGAGGGCCTGGCGATCGACGTCGGCGATGCTGGCGCGGGCGCCGCAGCCCCAATAGGCCAGCAGGGGAATCGGCCGACCGCCCATGAGGGACCGCTGGATGGTGGCGCGGATGGCGTCGTCGTCTGAGGCCTGGGCGCGTTTGTATTTCCAACTGCCGAGGGAGGCGACGATATCGTCGGCCAATTCCCCCGTCACCATCTGCCGCAGCAGATTGGTCATCACCTTGCCGGCCCCACCCCTCGGCAGGGCACCGACGAACTCGATGACGTCGGGCCAGAGGGCGCGAGACAGGCGCTCCTGCAGCCAGGACCGAATCCCCTGTTCGGTGACCTGGTCGCTGGCCTGGTGGCCCTCCTTGAGCACGCACACGCAACAGATGCGCTCGCCCACCAATGCGTCGGGCAGGCCAATGGTCTTGGACGATTCAATCGCGGGGTGCTCGGCCAACAATTGGTCCAGATCGGGGGCAAAAACGTTGGCGCCGTTTTTGATGATGATTTCCTTGATGCGCCCCGTGATGCGCAGCTCCCCGACGTCATCGACGAATCCGAGGTCGCCGGTACGGAAGGCGCCGTCGGCCGTCAGGCACGCCTGGGTCAGCTTCGGATTCTTGAAATAGCCCGCCCCCACGATGGGTCCCTTGATGAGCACCTCCCCTGATGCCCCCGGTATGCGGGATGTGGTCGTCGTGGTCGTCTCGTCGATGCGAATCTCGCAGCCGTCGAGGGGCTCGCCGACGGTGCTGTAGTCGTGGGGTACGCCGGGGAGGGTGCTCACCGCCCAGCAGGTGGTCTCGGTGAGGCCGTAGCCCTGATAGACGGGCACGCCGAAGGTGCTCTCGAATGTGCGCCAAGTCTGTTCACTCAGCGGAGCGGCCCCGCAAAAGGCCAGCCTCAGGTTTTCGACAGGCGTCGGTACGCCCCGGGGAAACAGCTTCAACAACAACGCCATGATCGACGGCACGAGGCTGACAATCGTCACGCCGTGGTCGGCCACGAGTTTCCAGTAGAGCTTGGCGCTCTTGAAGCCGAGGATATCGCCGAGCACGACGCTGGCGCCCGCCATCAGGGGCACCATGCCCGTCATCATGATGGCGTTCATGTGGTGGGTGGGCAGCGTGCACAAATACCGATCGGTCTTGGCAATACCGTAGCGGTTGGCGAGGGCTGTGGCGTTTGCGACGAGGTTTTGGTCGGTGAGCATCACGCACTTGGTCGAACCCGTGGTGCCCGAGGTGTAGATCATCAGCACGACGTCGCCGGCGGTCGGCTCGCCGAGGTCGCTGACGGGATCGACGGCCTCGATGCGCTGCAAAAAATCGGCGAGGGACAACAGGGGGCGGCCACGGTTGGTTTCGGCGGACGGCGCGGCGTCGACGACGATCATCACGGCGGGGGCGGCGTCGTCGACGATGTACGCCAGGGCGTCGCGGTGAAGCTCGGGATCGATGGGCACGAGGATGGCGCGGCGGGCGCTGCAGGCGATGAGCAGGGGCAGGTGCAGCCAATGGTTGCGGACGGCGAAGGCGACCTTGTCTTTTTTGCCGACGCCGAGGTCGGCGAGGACGGTGACGAGGCGTCGGGCGGTGTCGAGCATTTGCCCGTAGGTGTGCACGCCACCGCTGCCCAGGTGGACGATGCTGGTGGCGTCGGGTGTCACGGTGCCGTGGTGCCGCAGCGCCGAGGCGAGGGAGGGAAACGACACCTGCTGCGGATTGGGCTCGGGTTGGATCATGGGGTCCCCATGGTGTGAGCGCGAAACGAATAGACCTCGCCAAACACCGGGAACAGGTCGGCGTCGATCCCGAGGGCCAGCAGGCGGGAGGCGTCGGCGATGGCGACGTCGTCGTCGACGTCGAGGGTGGGCCAGCGCAGGCGCACCCGATTGACCCCCCGCACCAGGTTCCTGGCCGGCAGCGTGCCCCGCCAGCGCTGCCACGTCGTCGACGGTGCCACGAATGGCAGCGAGCCCACGGCGACGTCGTTGATGAAGACCTCGACGGCGCCCACAGATGGTGCCCGGGCCACCAGGTCAACAGCGACGTCTTCGTCGCCTGCGCAGAAAAACGAGAAGGCCGACTCGGGCCACGCCGCTCGAAAATACGGGGTTCCCTGACGTTCGTTGGGATCGTGGGCCGCGAGGGGCGTTCGCTCCCAGAACCAATCGGCATGGGCGGGATGGGAGAGGTCAACGCCCCGCCGCAAGGCCCGGTCATGGCTGGCGATGACGTCGCCGATAACGGCGCCGATAACGTCGTCGCTGCCGTCGTCGATGCCGTCGACGTGGTGCGCACGGCAGGTCGCGAGCAAGGCGTTCACCCAGCAGCCATTGAGCCTCGACGATGACAACACCCCACCGAGGCCCGGCACGCGGACGGCAGCGGGAAATGCCGCCTGCAGAGACGGCGCAATGGCCGCGTTCTTCAGCCCAAGCGCGTCAAGCATCACGGTGCGAAAATGGTCGTCGGCGTCAACGGCCCGCTGCAGGCAGGTGACGAGGCCCGCCTCAAGCACGGCGGGATCGGGCACCGGCGCGAATTGGCTCATCCAATGGGCGGCTTGAAACCAGGCGCTGCCAACGGTCATCGACGTCGGCGGCGGCGCACCATCGAGCAACGCCTGCCGTCGTTCTCCCTGCTCGGTGCCTGACCCGGTGACGTCGGGGACGTCGGGGACGGTAGCGATGATGGTGGCGGCGACCTCGGCCATCGCCACCTGCAGGCCCTCGACCGACA
>CAJBHN010000585.1 GCA_903952805.1 uncultured Myxococcales bacterium
ATGACCGCCACCCGTCCGACCGGGTGCCATCAGCTGGTACCGACGCTCCCAGATGCGCAAGGTCTCGGGGGGGATGCCCGCCAGGCGCGCGGCCGTGCCGATGGCGTAGGACTTCAGGGCCAGCACCCGCGCGGTGGACGTGCTGTCGTCACCATGAAGGGGAGTAGGGGCCGTCGTCCTGTGGTTCATGGCTTTTAGATGCCGGCCTGTGGGTTTTCGTCACGCAGCCGCCTTGTGGAGCGTCGTGGGCGCCCTCATCACCCTGAAACGCCAAGCGCCCTGACGAGGCAGGGCGCTTTTTGGGCGGTCGCTCATGGTCAGGGACGTCAGGCAGGGGCTCAGGCCTCGAGGCCAGCGCCGCCAAGATCGACGTCGCCACGCAGCAGCTTGACCGCCAGCTCCGCCGCCTGGCGGGCCTTGTCGCGCAGCTGCTCTTCGTTCTTGAGACGCTGGTAGGCCTTGACCGCGTCTTGTTCCTTCTCCTTCAGCTCGCCCTCGAGGGTACGGATCCGGGCCTGGGCTCGCTCGGCGGTCTTTTGCGTGTCCTCCAGGGTGCTGGAGACGTCGTCGGCGCGGGCGCTGGCCTCCTGGATCGCGTGGCGCAGGCTGTCGGTCTCGTCGCGCAGGGCGCTGGCTTCGGCGCGCACCTGGTCGCGTTCGGCCTCCACCTCGCGCAGGCGACCTTGCACCTGGGCCTCCAGCTGGTCGCGTTCGTCGGTCAACGCCGCCACCCGGGCAGCGAGGGTCGAGCGCTCGATGTCCTTTTGGCTGGCTTCGGCGAGCTTGGCGGCGGTTTCCATCTGCAGCAGCTCCAGCTGCTCCTGGACCTCCACCATCGCGCCCTCCTTTTGGAGGATCTCGTCGTCCTTGGCGCGCAACTGCTGCTTGAGGGTCAGCACCTCGCGGGCCGACGAGGCCGAGGTCGGCGGCGTCGTCGTCGACGCGGCCACACGGGCGGCGTCTTCGGCCTGGCGCAGGCGGGCTTCAAGCTCGGCGACCTTGGCCTTGAGGTCAGAGGTCTCCCGGCGGGCCTGCTGCAGCGCCTGCAAGTCGGCCGCGCTCGATGACGCCGTCGGCGGCGTGGTCGGCGTGGCACGGACGGGCAGAGGCGTGCTGGTGCGCGCAATGGCGGGCCTTTGGGCCGCGGCGACCTCGGGGACCATGGCGTCGAGGAGGTCGTCGAACTCGTTGGCGTCGTTGGCGGCGCTGGCGGGCATGTCGAGGTCGTCGAGGCCGGCAAGGCCGCTCTCAAAGCCGCCTCCCAGGTCATCGAGGTTGCCCAGGTCGGCCAGGGGGTCGTCGTCGAGGGTGGGGGCGGGGCCCGACGTGGCGGCTTGATCCAGGCTGAAGCTGCTGTCGAGGCCGCCGTCGTCGAGATTCAGGCCCCCGTCGCCAATGCCGAGGTCGGCGCCGATGTATTCCAGGGCGGAGACACCCCCTTCGCCCGAGGGCAGGGCAATGAGGGCGCCGATCTTTTCGAAGAGGTCATCTTCGGAAAAGGGCTTGATCAAGTAGTCCTCGGCCCTCGTCTTCAGCTTCTTGTGCTGAGCGAAGGTCTCGGGGGTTGCCTCCTTGGAGGTGATGATCAGGGGAATGCCCTTGAGATCGTTGTCTTTCTTGAGCTTGTTGCAGATCGAGTAGCCGCTCATCTTGGGCAGTTCGACACACAGCACGATCAGGTCGGGGCGGTCGCGGGTCGCGACGTCCAGGCCTTCCTTGCCATCGTCCATGAGGGTGACGGTGAACCCACGGGACCGCAGGGCGGTCGAGGTTTGATCGGCAAAGGGCTGCTCGGCGTCGATGAAGAGGATTCCAGCCATCTCTTGCAGACCTCGCGTCCCATCAGGGACGACAGCTCCGTCGACGTGGCCGACGGAATACGCCGACGAGGGCTCACCGGGCGAGGACCTCTCCGAGACCAGCAGGCCTCGGCGCCGACGACGGGATCACAACGATCACGACGACGGGTCGGAAGACGCCGGACGTTAGCGGGGGGTGGTGATCCGCGTCAAAGTTGCGGCCCGAAGGCCTTGCCAGGGCGCTTTCTGGCCCCCTTTCGGCTGGCACATGCGCCTCCATCAAATGGCGGTGGCGACGGCTGCCTGACGATTCCGAACGAGGGCCTGTCATTGGAACGACCCTCGCTCCCACAGTGGTCGACATCTACTTGGGAGGTCCGCCATGTCGCAGTCCATCGAACCCTTCGATCCCCGCCCGTTTGGCCCGCCGTCGGTGGCGCCTTCCGCCGGCTGCCAATGTCCCAAATGCAGCTGGCACCATCCCGCCGGGGCCACCGCCTGCGCCGCCTGTGGCCTCATCTTCGCCAAGTTCGAAGCGGCCGAGCGTCGTCGTCGGCAGGCGTCCCTGGTGCCCATGCCGCGCGTGGCCGCCAACGACCGCTTCGCCCACGACCGCTTCGCCCACGACCGCTTCGCCCACGACCGCTTCGCTCCGTCATCGTCGGCGTCGGCGGCGGGCTTGACCCTCGACGGCGTCGCGGCTGGGCCCGGCGCCATGGTCGCCGAGGCGTTGTCGTCGTCGTCGTCGTCAGTTGTGACGCTGGCCCTGCTGCAGGTGGTGCCGTGCTTGGTCGCGGGGGCTTTGGCGGCGGCGGTCATGGGTGCGGTCGCGGCGCTTGCCCCCGACCCCACCATGGCGGTGGCAGGCGGGGTTTTGGTGCTGCTGATGGTGATGTGGGTGTGGGCGGCCACGATGGCCGGGTCCATGGTCGTCGTCGACGATGCGATGAGGGGCGGTGACCACCGGGGCTTCGGTGCGGCGCTTGGTGCCGGCTGGGCACGGCGCAGCAGCACGTTGGGGGTGATGCTGGCGGTCCTGCTGCTGATGGTGCTGCCCGGGGCCATCGCGATGGCGGTGACGGTGGGGGACCCGTCGGCGGCCTTGATGGGGGCCATCGCGGGCAAGGTGCCCGTGCTTGCGCTGGCCGTCACGGCCTTCGCCCTGGCCAACGGCGTCTTCATGGCGGTCCGCCTGTCGCTGGCCGTGCCGGCGGTGGTGCTCGGGGACCGGAGCATGGTGGAGGCGCTGCAGGAGAGCTTTACCCTGACCCGCGACCACAGCGCCCTGGTGGCCAAGACGCTGGCCCTTGCGCTCGTGGTGTCGGTGGCGCTGTCGGTGCTGGTCGGCGCGATGTCGCTCATCCCGCTGCTGGGGCTGCTCATCGGCTTTGTCGGCAACGTCTTTGTCGGCGGCTTCAGCCTCGCGGTCGCCAGCACGCTGTGGCGCCGCTTGTCGGGAGCCTGAGAGGTCCACCTCGCAGGGGATGGCTTCACAAAAAGAAGCGACGGGGAGCACCCGTCGCGACTCATCGCCTCCCGCTGGACCGCGTCGGCGCCTCCGCCTCAGTACACTTCGATGGTGACGAAAACGTCGGTGCCAACGGTGTAGACGACGATGGCGCCATTGTTCGACGGCAACGCTGCGATGCCCGGCATCAGCCCCGTGCCGAAGTTCCGCACGTCGGCAGCCAGGATTTCTCCCGAGTTGACGAGCATACGGTCCACCTGGATCGTGCCGTCGTCCTGTTGGCTTGCGACATAGGCGTTGCCAAAGGCGTCGGCGTCGATGGCCCGCGCTTGCGACGTGCTCATCTCAACGAGACCCGTCACCGATGTGCCCACCGCGAGGTCGGCCACCGAGATGACATCGATGTCGTTGGACCCGCCGCTGGTGCCCACCGCGTAGATGAGCCCGGCTGAACCTGCCCAGTCGGAGAAGAACGCCGAACCATTTGGGTTCGCCTCGGAGCTGAATGACAGGCCCCCGTCGCTGCTGCGGCTGAGGTGGAACGCCGGCGTGTCCGTGGCGAGGATGATGTCGCCGGTGAGCTTGTCCACCAGGACGTCGTGGAAGGCGTTTGCCAACGGGACGTCGGTGACGAGGAAATCGCCGTCGCCAAGGTGGGTGTTGCGCAGCAGTTGGATGGCACCGCCAGAGCTCACCATTACGTAGACGCTGTCGCCGAACGAGTCGACGCTGATCTCCGCGTCGCTCGTTTGGCCGATGGAGCGCGGTGTGGTCCAGCTTTGGCCACCGTTGGTGGTGCGCGAGAACATCACCGCACCGTTTTGTGCTGCGACGACATACGCCGTGTTGTTGCCGCCACCCTCGACGGCGACCTCGGTGATGCCGGTGATGCCGACGCTGATGGGGGCCGAGAAGGTCGCGCCGAGGTCGCGGGAGGAGGTCACGTAAACCTCGCCCTCGCAGTTCATCGCGACGTAGAAGTTGGCCAACAGGTCGCTCGAGATCTTGCGTCCGGTATTGGAGTTGCTCGTCGTACAGCCGGTGCCGATCACGCTCGCACCAAGAGACTGCGGTGGCACATCGATGATCTCGCCAAAGATGCAAGCGTTCGTGCAGTTGTCGTCGTCGATGCTGTTGCCGTCGTCGCATTGCTCGCCTGCGAGCAGATCGACTTGACCATCGCCACACACCTCCGTGCCCCTGCAATCAGCGCGACACCCATCGCCGGCGACGCGGTTGCCGTCGTCGCAGGTCTCGGATGAATCGAGCAGCCCGTCGCCGCAACCGGGCAGCAGACATCTCGTGCACCCATCGTTGGCGACCGCGTTGCCGTCGTCACACTGTTCACCCGGATCAACCACGCTGTCGCCGCAGACGGGGAGCAAGCAGGTGCTGCAGCCATCGCCGACGACCGCGTTGCCGTCGTCACACTCCTCGTCACCGTTGACGACTGCGTCTCCGCAGAACTCGACCACGCACAGTTCGCTGCAGCCGTCGTCGTTGGCGACGTTGCCGTCGTCGCACTGCTCGCTCTGCACGAGCGAGAGGGTGCTCGTGACGATCGTGTTCAGCCCGGGATCGAACTCGGTCGCGCACCAGTTGAGATTACGCGCCTCGGCATCGCCGGGGGCGCCAGCGTCGAACAGCACGGTGTCTTCGACCGTTCCCGCCTTGTTCAGCTGCAGGACGACCCAGCTGACGAACGGGGTTCCCGACGAGAAGTCGAGCGTGACGTCGTTGAGCCCATCGACGAACTGAGCGAGCACGGCCGGATCGGTGATGGTCACCGACCGAGTTGCCGTGTTCGGACAGGCGCAGTTTCCGTCGGTGGCATCCGCCGTCGCCACCGCAACCCCGGCCACCGAGAACGTGACCGGCCCCGTGCCGTTGCACGCCGACGCACTCCACACAAACGTGGCGGAGGTCGCCGCACGAATGCCAGTGTTGTTGATGCCGCCGTCGCCGCAGCTCTCGACCACACAGGTCGCCGAACAGCCGTCGCCCGACGTCGTGTTGCCGTCCTCGCAGCCCTCGGCCCCGGTGAGCAGGCCATCGCCGCAGGTCGACTCCAGCGTGCATGTCGCCGAGCAGCCGTCGCCCGAGGTGGTGTTGCCGTCATCGCAGGCTTCGGCGCCGGCGACGAGGCTGTCGCCGCAGGTCGAGGTGCAGGGCTGACCGGCGTCAGCACAGGTGAAGCCCGCCTCCGTCGTACACGTCGCCGAGCAGCCGTCGCCAGCGGCGACATCGCCGTCGTCGCAGGCCTCGGTACCAGCAACGATGCCGTCACCGCAGGACGTGGCGCAGGCCTGGCCGGCGGTCGTGCAGGTGAAGCCCGCCTCCGTCGTACACGTCGCCGAGCAACCATCGCCTGCCGCGGCATTGGCGTCGTCGCAGACTTCGGCGCCAGCGACGAGGCCGTCGCCGCAGGTCGTGGCGCAGGGCTGGCCGGCGGACGCGCAACTGAAGCCCGATTCCGTCGTGCAGGTCGCCGAGCAGCCGTCGCCTGCCGTGCTGTTGTCGTCGTCGCAGGCTTCGGCGCCGGCCACGATGCCGTCGCCGCAGACCGGGGCGCAGGCCTGGCCAGCGGTCGCGCAGGTGAAGCCGACATCGCGGACACAGACCGCCGAGCAGCCATCGTCTGCAGTCACGTTGCCGTCGTCGCAGGTCTCGAGGCCAGCAATCTCGCTGTCGCCGCACACGGTGTCGCAGTTGGTCGGCTCCTGGTCGTCGCAGGAAAAGCCAGCTTCCGTTGTGCACGTCGCCGAGCAGCCGTCGCCGCTGGCGGTCGCGAGGTCGTCGCATTCCTCGACGCCGGCGACCACGCCGTCGCCGCAGGTCGTGGTGCAGGCCTGGCCGGCCGTCGCGCAGGTGAAGCCAGCCTCGGTCGTACACGTCGCCGAGCAGCCGTCGTCTGACGTGGTGTTGTCGTCGTCGCAGGCCTCAGCGCCGGCGATGAGACCGTCACCGCAGGTCGTGGCGCAGGCCTGGCCGGCGTCGGCACAGCCGAAGCCAGCCTCGGTCGTGCACGTCGCCGAGCAGCCGTCGCCGGACGTGGTATTGTCGTCGTCGCAGGCCTCGGCGCCGGCGACGATGCCATCGCCGCAGGTGGCCAGACAGACGCTCGGCGCGCTCTCGCACGCAAAGCCCGGCTCGACGACACAGGACGGCGAGCAGCCGTCGCCAACGACGGCGTCGCCATCGTCGCATGCTTCAACGCCGGCAATGAACCCGTCGCCGCAGCCGGTGGTGCACACGCTTGGCTGGCCATCACAGGCCCAGCCGAGGTCGATGGTGCACGTCGCCGAGCAGCCGTCGGCCTCGACATCGTTGCCATCGTCGCAGGCCTCGGCGCCAACGACGATGCCATCGCCGCAGTCGCTCTCGCACACCGAGGGTGCGTCCGCGCAGCGGAAACCGACCTCGATGGCGCACGAGGCCGAGCAGCCGTCGTCGTTGACGATGTTGCCATCGTCGCAGGCCTCCGTCGTCGTTGGCGTTCCGTCACCGCAGACGGGACCACAGACGCGGCCGGCGTCGTCGCAACTGAAGCCCGACTCGATCGAACAGGTCGCCGAGCAGCCGTCGTCGTTGACGATGTTGCCGTCGTCGCAAGCCTCATCGAGCCGAAAGCCGTCGCCGCAGACGTTGGCCACGCCCGTGCAGTCGGGGCTGTCGGGGTCGTCGACGCAACAGTGGTCCGCCACGCATCCGGTGCGAGCACCGCCGCCAAACAAGCCGCCACCGCCGATGACAGCGCCGCAGTCGTCATCGGTGACGCAGGGGCCGGCTGTTTCGTCGACGATGCACCCGGTCAAGGCGGACAATGAAGCGATGACGGAAAAACCGAGGTGGCGCATGGAAGCTCCGAAAAAAGAAATGACGATGCGGTGGTTCAACGGGCACCTCCGCTGACTTCGACGATGATGAATTCGACGCGGCGGTTCTTTTCCCGCCCAGCCTCGCTCGCGTCGTCGGCCAGCGGCTGCGCCGCCCCGAAGCCCTCGGCGATGAGCCTCGTCCCGACGACGCCGTGGGCGACCAGGTACGCAAGGACGCTGTCGGCGCGGCGGCGCGACAGTGCGTCGTTCCGTTTGGGCTTGCCGGCGTTGTCGGTATGGCCCTCGATGCGCAGGCGCGCGATGTCGGGGCGGCTCTGCAGCAACGCCACGACCTGGTCGAGCAGCGGGTAGCTCGCCGCCGAGATCGTCGACGAGCCGGTCGCAAACAGCACATTCTCGCGCAGTTCAAGTTTGCCGGCGCCCAGTCGCGCCAGCGCCGGCTTCGCCGGGCAGCCCCGGGTTGAGGTGTCGACGACGGCGGCCGCACCGGCCTCGTCGGGACAGGCGTCAACCGCGTCAGCCACGCCGTCGCCGTCTTGGTCGGGGCAGCCAGCCACCGGGCCGGCGACGTCAACGCAGGCATCGGCAGCGTCGAGGACGCCGTCGCCATCTTGGTCCGGGCGCGGGCAACCGGCGTTGTCGACCGTGCCGGCCACGGCCGGACACGCGTCGGCGACGTCCCTCACGCCATCGCTGTCGGTGTCTGGCAGCGCGCAGCCGCGGGCGTCGGCCGTGCCAGCGACGGTCGGGCAGGCATCGGCGTCACCGACCACGCCGTCGCCATCGACGTCGAGGCGGCTGCCATCCGGGCAGCCGTCTTTGTCCTCGAAGCCATTGTGGTCTTCGGGCTGGTCCTGGCAGCGGTCCGCGTCGTCGAGGAGGCCATCGGCGTCGGTGTCGGCCGCTTCGATGGGCGCACGATCGACAGCCGGCGTCGACGTCGTGGCCGTATAGCGCAGGCCAGCGAAGACGCGCGCGTCGGGGACCGCGATGGCCGAGACCACGCCCATGCCGACGCCGCCGAACAGGTCGACCGACGGTGTGACGGCGTACGTCGCACCGGCCAGTGCTTCCAACGGGCTGGTACCGGCAAATGGGGTCTGCACCGAGGTGGCTCCCGAGACGCTGAGGTCGAGCTCAAGGGGCAGGGCCAACAGCGACGTGAGCAGGTAGCCGACCCCGAAGCGGTACACGTACTCGTCGCCAATGGTCGTCGACAGGATGTCGCGGTGCAGCGGGCGGAAGCGTGCCGCGAGGTTGGTGGCCAGCGACAGCCCCTGCAGGGCCCCGTCGCGGAAGTGACGGCTGACGGCGAGCTCGGGCGTAAAGGTGACCTGTCCTTCGCCGACGTAGGCGTCAGCGGCGGGGAATCCCGTCGGCAGCGTCAGCCCGCCGATGAGCGAGACGTCGACGAAGTGCTCGCTCGCGCGCAGGGCGCGGACCTTCGGCGCAAGGCGGAGATCGCCGAGGCCGGCCGATGCGAGCGACGGGAAGGTGACGGCGGATGACAGCGCATCGTCATCGCGCCCCTGCACGAGCAGCAGCGGCAGGTCGGCGATGAGTTCCAGCGAGTTGAAGAGCGCCACATTGGCGGTGAGGTTCGCGCCCCATCGATGGCCGACGATCGCCGTCCGTCCGGCGCCGGTGTAGGCGACCAGCGGGTTCAGCGCGTAGCCGGTCCACAGCGCGACGTTCCACTGCAGGTGCTCGCCAACCGCTGCGCTCTCGACGTCGAGGATGCCCGCGGCGGTGGAGGCTGGTCGGAAGCGCTCGGCCGACAACGCGACGCCGTCGATGGTTTGGGCCCGCACGGTGGCGCTGATGGCCAGGGCGGCAAGGAGGGTGATGCGGGTGCTGAAGGACGCCAATGGAGACCTCACGAGACATCGTGTGTGCAGGAGGAAGACCTGGGCCGCGGCTGGGACCCGCAAGGGCTGCGGCTCTGTGCGGGCTATGGGTAAAGGCGAGGCCCGCGGCGCGGACGTGCGCGGAGGCGACAGGGACGCGGTGGAGGTCAGGAGCGCAGGTGCGTTCGAATCCAGACACTGGAACGATACCAACCGACCGCTCGGACGCAACAGTGCGCATTCCCGTGGATCAGTGATGCGCGTCACCTGTTGCAGCGTGGCGGTCGCCACCGCGGGTGCATCGACGGAGGGGCGGTGACCCTGGTCACGGTCGGCAGCGAGCAGGGGCCATGATGTCGGCCCACCCGGGCAGCCCATCACGCCCTGCTGGGAGCACCCCCCTCACGCTGCCGCTGCCCGCGCTGCTGCGGCTGGTCGTGACGACAGCGGCGTTGACGTGGTCGTGGACGACTCGTTGCTTCGTGGGGCCGACCCGCGCGCTGTCGTCGACGTGAAAACGCGCCCGGCAACAGCTCTCGGCACCTGGCGTCTGATGGCCTTGCCCCGGTGGACGTGGCAACCCTCGTCCGACGAGGTGGCCGATGCTGACGCGCGGGGCGGGACTGATGGCGATGATGGTGGCCCTGGGCACAGCCTGCGCCGAGCCCGTGTTCGTCGTCGACGGACCGGACGGCGAGGGTGAGGGCGAAGGCGAGGGCGAAGGCGAGGGTGAAGGCGAGGGTGAGGGCGAAGGCGAGGGCGAAGGTGAGGGCGGCCCCCTGGTCGACCGCCCGCTGCAGTCGACGGTGACGTCGGTGCAGCCGCTGACGGGCATCGTGTTGTGGGAGGACAGCCACAACGAGCTGGCGTTGAAGACGGAGCCCGGCTTCATCCAACTCGAGTACGCCTACGTCACCCCCGGCAGCATCGCCGTCGCCGAGGGCGTGTACGACTGGACCGCCTTCGACGACTTCCTCGACCGCATCGCCGCTCGACGTCACCAGGCCATCGTGCGCTTTTTCGACACCTATCCCGGCGAGGAGAGCGGCGTGCCCGGGTGGATCAAGGCCCGCGCCGACTACGACGAGACCGTCGGCATCTCGGAGGGATTGACGACGTCGTTCCCCGACTGGCGCTCGCCGGTGTTGCAGCAGTTCATGCTCGATTTCTTCACCGTCTTCGCCGAGCGCTACGACGACGACCCCCGTCTGGCCTATCTGCAGGTCGGCTTCGGCTTGTGGGCCGAGTACCACATCTACGATGGCCCCAACGTCGTCGGTGAGCAGTTCCCCAGCCAGGCCTTTCAGGCCTCGTTCATGCGCCATCTCGACGCTGCCCTCGACACCCTGCATTGGAGCATCTCGATCGATGCCGGCGACGACGGCTACGGCCCCTTCCAGAGCACGCCGGCGTTGTTGCAGCTGCCCTTTGGGCTCTTTGACGACTCGTTCATGATCGAAGGCCACGACGGCTACAACGCCAGCATGTGGGACGAGCTCGGCCATGACACCCGCATGCTGACGTCGCCGGCCGGCGGCGAACTCAGCTACGCCAGCGACTTTGATCAGGCCCATGCCCTCGACGTCGGCGGCATGTACGGCCGCACCTTCGAGGCTCTCGCTCGTCAGTACGCGCTGACCTACATGCTCGGCAACGACCAGCCCGACCATCACAGCGACGCCCGCATCAAGGCCGCCGGCATGGCC
>CAJBHN010000586.1 GCA_903952805.1 uncultured Myxococcales bacterium
GCAACGAAGTGCAGATCATCTGCACCGTCGTCAGCTTTGATGGCCAGCATGACACCGACGTCCTCGCCCTGTGCGCGGCGTCGATGGCTCTGCACGTCAGCCACATCCCGTTCGCCGAGACCGCGGGCCCCATCGCCGGCATCCGCATCGGTCGCATCGACGGCAAGCTCGTCGTCAACCCCACCGTCGAGGCCCGTTCGGGTTCCGACATGGAACTCGTCGTCAGCGTCAGCAAAGACGCCATCGTCATGGTCGAGGGCGGTGCCGCCGAGGTCCCCGAAGCCGAGCTGGTGGACGCCCTGTTCTTCGCCCACGCCCAGGGCCAGAAGCTCATCGCTGCCTGCCACGAAATGCGCGAAAAGATGGGCAAGCCCAAGGTCGCCTTCGTGGCACCCGCCCGTGACGAGGTTCTCTACAAGAAGATCCACGAGCTCGCCGACAAGCACGGCCTCAAGACCGCTCTGGCGACGCGCAACAAGATCGAGCGCTACGCCGCCCTCGACAAGGCCAAGGACGACATCCACACGGCGTTGAAGGCCGAGCTCGGCGACGACGGCTACGCCTCGGCGAAGAAGAAGGTCTCGGAGTACTACGGTGACGTGAAGTACACCGTGATGCGCGAGGCTGCCATCGAGACCAAGCTGCGCCTCGACGGCCGCAAGTACGACGAGGTCCGTCCCATCAACTGCGAAGTCGGCGCGCTGCCCCGTGCCCATGGTTCGGCGCTGTTCACCCGCGGTGAGACGCAGGCCCTGGTGTCGACGACCCTTGGGACCCGCGACGACGAGCAAAAGATCGACAGCCTGCTGGGCGAAAGCTTCCGCCGCTACATGCTGCACTACAACTTCCCCCCCTTCTCGGTGGGTGAGGCTCGTCCCCTCCGCGGCACGTCTCGTCGTGAAATCGGCCATGGCGCCCTCGCCGAGCGCGCCGTCGCTCGCATGATCCCCGCCGAAGCCGACTTCCCCTACGTCATCCGCATCGTCTCGGAGATCACCGAGTCGAACGGTTCGTCGTCGATGGCGTCGGTCTGTGGCGCGACCATGTCGCTCTACGACGCCGGTGTGCCCCTCAAGGCTCCGGTCGCCGGCATCGCCATGGGTCTGATCAAGGAGGGCGACAAGATCGCCATCCTGTCGGACATCCTCGGCGACGAAGACCACCTCGGCGACATGGACTTCAAGGTCTGTGGCACCGCCAAGGGCGTCACCGCCATCCAGATGGACATCAAGATCGACGGGCTGACCCGCGAAATCATGTCGACGGCTCTCGAGCAGGCGAAGGCCGGCCGGGCCACCATCCTCAAGCAGATGGCTGACGCCATCAGCGGTCCCCGCGACGATCTGTCGCCGTGGGCGCCGCGCATGACGACGGTGCGCATCAATCCCGACAAGATCCGCGACGTCATCGGCCCCGGCGGCAAGGTCATCCGCGACATCGTCGCCAAGACTGGCGCCAAGATCGACATCAAGGACGACGGCACCGTGACCATCGCCGCCGTCGGCAAGGAAGCCGGCGACAAGGCGCGGCAGATCATCGAGGACCTCACCCGCGAGGCCGAAGTGAACCGCATCTACAAGGGTCTCGTCCGCAAGGTCGTCGAGTTCGGCGCCTTCGTTGAGCTCTTCCCCGGCACCGACGGCCCCATCCACATCTCCGAGCTGTCGGATAAGCGGGTGCTCAAGGTCAACGACGTCGTGCAGGAAGGCGACGAAGTCGTCGTCAAGGTCCTGTCCATCGATCGCGATGGCAAGATCCGCTTGAGCCGCCGCGCCGCCGTCGGCAAGGAGCCCGGCACGATCGACCGCTCCGAGCCCATGCGCGACAAGCCCGTCGTCGCGTCCGACGCGCCCCAGGCCTGAAGCGACGCTCCCGGTCACTCTGAAACGCCGCCCTGTGGGCGGCGTTTTTTTTGCCGCTCACATGTGGGGCTGGGTGGGAGGGGGGGGGGCGTGCGCTAAAGACCCGTATCGGCCCAATATTTCGGAGCGGATCCTGATTACACTGCACCCCACATGATGAATCCAACCCCCAGTGCACTTGGCGACCCCACACCACAGAGGTCCGCTGGCCGCGGTCCGGTATCGTATGGCAACGCCGCCGCACCTCGGTTGGTCGGAATGGCACGAGAGCCGCATAGGTCCCAGAAGCGCGACATGGAGGCAGGGATGAAGGTGCTGGCACAGCGTTGGATGGCGATGGCGAC
>CAJBHN010000587.1 GCA_903952805.1 uncultured Myxococcales bacterium
CCTGCGAATGCGTCGAGAATGCAACCTGCGCTCCCGGCTTCGAATTCGACGCCGCCAGCTGCGATTGCCTGTGTTCGGCGGCGGCGCTCGCCTGTCCCGCGACGTTTGTGCCGAACCTTGACAGCTGCGGCTGCGACTGCGCCCCCAACTGCGGCGGAGCGTGCGCTGCAGGCACCATCTGCAACGCAACGCTGTGCGAATGCCGGGGGATTGGTGGCTGAACAGGCGACCAGGTCGCTCGATGTTGTGGGAGGGTCCAGGGGTGTGGGTGACGGTCTGATTGACGGCCCCGCGCGCAGGCACCCGCGATGAGCAACCACGAGGGGACATTTCTTTTCGGGTTGAAAAGCAAACTGCCGCTTTTGTTTGTTGGCCTGGTGTTGTTCGTCAGCCTCGGGAAATCCGAGAACATGGACGATTACGTCTACATCTTGGTGGCGAAGAATATCGCGAGGAACCTGGTCGACCCCTATGCTGGACTGGTCCATTGGGGCTCAACCTACGAACCCCTGTTCAGCGTCAACGAAAACCCACCACTGTTCTCTTATGTCCTCGCCATGGCCGGCGCCGCTGCCCAGTGGAATATCGCGGCGCTGCACCTGATCGTATTGCCGATCACTTTGGCTGGCATCATCGGCACCGGGAAACTGGCCTCGACGCTTGGCGCCAATCCCTACCAGGCGCAGTGGGGATTGGGGCTGTCGGCGCTCTGGCTCGTGTCGGCCTCAACCCTCATGTGCGACGTCATGATGGTATCGCTGTCAGTGTGGGCAGCGCTCTGCGCCCAGCATGCTGTCAACGCTCTGGAGCGGCGCGCAATCGCATGGGCCGCCCTTGCAGGCGTGTTGGCCGGGTTGGCGTTTTGGACCAAATTTTCGGCAATCCTTGTTGCCGCCGGGCTCGGAATGCACTTGTTGTTGCGGGGGCACACTCGTCGCCCATTCGTGCTGTTCTCGTTGGTATTTCTATCCCTGTTCGTCAGCTTCGACGTGTTCACGTGGCTGAAATATGGCGAGTCAAAATTCTTGGACGCCATACTCCATACGACCGTGACCGCCGAAGGAGGTTCAACGCCTGTTCGCATGGCCACAACGCTGATGCTCCTTGGGGCCGGCTGCTTGGCCATGGTGGCAACGAATGTCGTGTCATTTCGTCGTCGTGATGGTCTTGTCTGCGT
The DNA here is from genome assembly GCA_903952805.1 of uncultured Myxococcales bacterium. Classification (GTDB taxonomy): domain Bacteria; phylum Myxococcota; class UBA727; order UBA727; family VGSZ01; genus VGSZ01. Next base: position 1,178 of record CAJBHN010000587.1, read on the forward strand.
GTTCGCCGGGATGGTCGCGACGGTGTTGATGTTTGCCAGCCATCAATTCCCCGTGCTCGACGAAGCCAGCGGGCCCCGGTCCCTTGGTCTTGGCCTGCACGCCTGGGCATTTTCAAGCGTCGGTTTCGCCGTTGTTTTCCTGGCCTGTTCGCGAAGGCACATCGCCATCAGACAACCGGTCCTGATGTTGATACCGATCCTGTTTTTGCTTTTCTCAGTGAAACTGAATTGGTGCGCCAACGCTCGCTCTGTTCTGCCCGCCTTGCCATTTCTGGCTGTGTGGCTGGCCATGCCTGTGGCACCACGCGTGTCGGAAAGCCCCAGGGCAGACCGGTGGTCAGGACATGCGTTGCTCGCAGCATGCGGCATGCTGGCCGTGCTTGTCCTCCACGGCGACATTCAATGGGGCGAAACCATGCACCGCGCCGCGCAGTTGGCTGCCACGACCCACACCGACAATAAGCAGCACACGACCTTTGCGGGACATTGGGGTTTCCAGGCTGCACTGGAAGAGCAGGGCTTTCGCCCTCTGGACATGGTCCACCAGAACTTTCGCCCCGGTGACATTGTGGTCGCGCAAGGCTCAAGCGCTGGACAAGTGCTTCCCACACATTGGACGTTCGTCGACGGCTTCGTCCAGCCGATACCTGCCTGGGCGAGCACGTTCAGCGAGGAAACGGGCGCTGGGTTTTATCTCGCCAACGAAAAAATGCCGTTTCCATTTACCCTGCTGTTTCCCTACGACGACACGCTGTACTTCTTCAAAGTTGAAACCGAACCCGTCGCTGCGACTCGCTAGCCGTATGCCGGTCGACGGCCAGTTCCCAAAGCGCTACGAGGCCCCATGGGCGAGAAGAAGAAGAAGGCTGGCGCTGGCGACGGTTTGATCGCCGAGAATCGTCGAGCGAAATACGACTATGAGGTCGGCGACACCCTGGAGTGCGGCATCGTCCTCGTCGGTGCCGAGGTCAAGTCGCTGCGGAACAAAGCAGTGGCCTTCGCTGACGCATATGCGGACATCCAAAACGGCGAACTTTGGCTGTATAATGTCAAGATTGACCGCTACGCCCAAAGCAACATTGACGTCGTTGAACCCAGTCGGAAACGTCGACTGTTGGCCAACAAGGCCGAGATCGAGAAACTCAGAAAGATGGTCGCTGAACGCGGCTACACGGTCATCCCCCTCAAGCTCTATTTCAAGGGACCGTACGCCAAGTGCTTGATTGGCCTGGCCCGAGGCAAGAACAAGGAAGACAAGCGCGACACCATCCGCAAACGAGAGGCAGATCGAGACATGGCCCGGGCCCTTCGTCGAGGTTGACGGGACTTCCTGCCCATGACGGAGTCGGCAGCGGGACAGGCGACCACGAGATGACTCGGGTCGTTGGCAACTCAGGTCTCGACGATGCCGCCTGCCGAGGGAACGACTGTGTCATCGCCGATTCGTTGCTCGCGGAGGCCGCCCTCGACCACCGCTTCGTCGAGGGCTCCGAGGGCATCAACGACGCGTTGGAGCGCCCGGGCGGCGATGGCCGTGGCGTCGTCACGAATGACGGCACTGCGTTCGCGCTCCACTTGCAGCTCTTCGGCCAGATTGAGCGCCACCAGCACGGCAAGCTGTTGGGGGGTGGCGCTTGGTGCGGCGCGACGGAGTTCGTCGAGCAGTCTGTTCACTTGCCCCGCCAGCCCGTGAACCCAGGCATCGTCTCGCTCCGTGCGAACCGAGAGGGGCAGTTCCATGATCTCGACGTCGACCCGCCGCTTTATCGTCGCCATCGCACGCCGCCTCTCGCTGTCGGCAGGGTAGACCAACGCAGACAGCAGCTACAAGCGAAGGAGCGCTGTGTCATGATGAAGATGCTGTGAAGCTCGGCGGGCGCGCCGACGTCACGTTGTCGTGAGGTTCTGTGATGAAGCGACTGCTTGGTGCCTTGTTCCTGCTGATGCCCTCGGTTGCCCTGGCGGCGCCACTGAGCGGAAAGTTCCAATCGCCGCTGGGCATCTTGAGCGTCAAGGAGGCCGCCGACGGAACGGTCACTGGCTCCATCACCGACGCCAAGAATCCCTGCGGCTTTCCCAAGGGTACGGCCGTCCTCAACGGCGCCCGGCTCGACGACAGCTGTGTGGCGGGGACATTCAAGGCGTGCAAACTGATGACCGATACCTGCGCGGGATTCATTCAGGGTGACGCCATTTTGCTCGTCTCCAAGGGAGGCGCGCTCCTGTCGGGTACCGTCCACCTCGACGGTAGAGGCTGTCTGACGCCCCTCACGGGCGACGCGCTGGTGTTGAAGAAGTCCGGCAGTGGCGCGCCGCCGAAGCCACCGGCACCGCCACCCAAGCCACAGCATGACCAATCAGAACAGCTCGCCAAAGACGCCCACGCGCTGATCATGGCGGGTGAAGCCGAAGAGGCCCGGAAGAAATGCCAGGACGCCGTCAAACTGGATCCCGGATTTTCCCAAGGCTACACCTGCCTTGGCGTGACCTATTATCTCCGAGAACGCTATGACGAAGCGTTTGAACAATACGCCAAAGCACTCGAAGCCGACCCGGCCAATCGCGATGTCTACTACAATATGGCGTCGATCTATGCCATTCAGGGCAAAATCGATGAAGCACTACAATACCTCAAGCTCTCGGTGCTGAATGGATATATCGACTTGCCTACGCTGAGCAGCGACAGCGATCTCAAAAATCTGCATGGCAACGCCGAGTTCGAGCGCATCAAGAGTGGCCAGCTCGAGTAGCGTCGACGGCACCTTGAATGGTATTGGTTTGGCCGACTTCACCGGTGACGACATTTCAGCGAAGCAACACAGGAATTCCCACGAGCATGGCAGGCACCGACACCGCCCAGCGAAAGCGCCCCGACCAGCGGATTGGTTCGTTCGTCGTCATCGATGAGTTGAAGGGCAACGCGGTGGCGCGGGCTTTTCGCGCGCGCTATCGCCCCCAGATCGGCGACGCCCCCCTGGCTCTCGACACCGATGACATTGTCGTCGTGCGGGTCCTGCGCGACGCAGCCATTCGTGATCCTTCGCAGGTCAACGCGTTCACTCGCGAAGCCGAGTTGCTCACCCTCATTGATCACCCCTGCATGGTTCGGGGGCTCACACGGGGCGTCACGTCCGGCCGAATCTGGATGGCGACGGAGTACGTCGAGGGAGAAGAGCTTGCCACGCTCATGCTGGCGGCCCGCATCGAGGCATTGCGCCTCAAGCCTGAAATTGCCCTGGTCATCATTCTTGATGTGCTCGCCGGTTTGTCAGCAGCCCAGGGCATCGCTGATGCCCGCGGCCGACCCATGGGGCTCATCCACCGCAATGTCTCCCCGCAGAGCGTTGTGCTCGACCTGCGAGGGCGGACGCACCTGGCGGACCTTGGTTCAGCCATTCTCTCGGTCCGCGAGGAGCCCGGCGACGACGTCGTTGGCACCCATGGCTACCTGGCCCCCGAGCAGGCCAGACGTGAACCACTGACGCAGGGTGTCGACGTCTACGGCGCCGGCATTCTTTTGTTTGAGTTGCTCACGGGCTCGCGCGCGTTCAACGTCGAAGGGCTGAGCGATGCCTCGGTCATCGCAGCGCATGCTGAAAATCACCGTGCGAGCTGGCCTGACGACGTGGACTTGCCTCTCGACCTCAAAGCGCTCGTTGACCAGGCCACCGCCGACACGCCGGAAGACCGGCCTGCTGACGCCGCCGCCCTCTACGCGCTCGTGGAAGGCCTGCTGGAAGACCCAGATGACGCCCGAGAGAGGCTCGCGCTGGTGGTCCGCGATCTGGTGACGTCCAACCCCGACCGACAAGCAGCACCGCTGCTCATCTGAACATCAGCGGTCGGTCGGATCACTGCTCATCAAAGTCAGGTGCCCGCGAGAGCACCTCAAGGTCCTCGAGCTCGGCCGGGGGCCCGGCGATTCGGTGCTCCTCCCCGAGCCAGCGCCCAAGGTCGATGAGCTTGCAGCGCTCGGAACAAAACGGCGCCCATGACGGACGAGCGACACCCACCTCGAAATGGATGGTCGCCCTGCAGGTCGGACAGCGAGGAGAACGGGGTGTCGCCACCTGGGCACCATACCGACTTCACCGACAGTCGTCTGCCCCTACGCCACTGCAGCGACGCCTCGGCCACGATCCAGGCCCGCACGTGGAGATGGATCCTGCTACCGTCAGGGAGCCATGCCTGATGCGCGAGCCCCGACCCCGCTGACGACGCCATTGCAGTGCTGGCACGAGTCCATTCATTCGGCCCGGCATGACCTGATCGTGGCCCTGTCTGAACGTCAGGCCCGCATTGCCACCAATCGTCCGCTGCCGACCGGCGCTGCGGTGTTCGTGGAATTCGCTGACGGCGTCGTGGTCGATGCCATCACCACTGCCGCCGACGACCACGGCTTTGTCGTCGACTTCATCGCCGTTGATGACGCCGTGGCGGCCGTCTTGGCGGCGGCCCGAACGCCGATGGGGGCCCTGGTCCGGCCCCCGCAGCAGGGTCGCCGCCCGTCGCTGTCTGTGACGCCGCTGGTGGCGGCTTTTTTGAGCGACCGGGACGAAGGTCGCGCGATGCCCGCACCAACCGGCAGCGCCACGCCACGCGTCGACGTCGACGTCGACGTTGACGTTGACGTTGACGTCGACGTCGACGTCGCAGACGAAGCGCCGTTGCCACGCACCCGCACCGATCGACAGTTTCTCAACGTCACGGCACCGGAGGCAGAGACCAACGCCGACCCGGCAGCCCCCTCGCCAAGTCCGACCACTCACGACGCTCCGCGTGCGACGAACGTTGCGAGCAATCCGGCCCCTGCAAAGGTCGCGTTGTCGTCGTCGCAGCCGACATCAGGTTCGGATGCGTCACGATCGAGCTTCGATCTGCCACCCACCAGGGACTTCATCGACAGGCAGCATGAGTCTGCAGCGTCGTCCCCGACGTGGTCCCGTTCGCTCAGCATGGTGCTCGGTGACGACGCGCCGTCGTCCACTGACCAGACCCAACGCTGGCCAATCGCCACGGTGGCAGAAAGCGTTGGCGAAGCGATCAAGGCCGCTCCCCCGACGCCAGACCCCTCAGCCCAGTCCGCCACGTCTTTACCGCTGTTGGCCTTGAACTTCGCGGGCAACGACGACGGTCCCAATGAGCACACCCAACGCTGGCCCGTCGCCCACGCCAAGCTGCAGGAGCACCTCCGGCCGTCAGCAGCCACGATCACGTCGCCCTCTGCCATCGAACTCGATGACAACGGCTTCGATGTGAACCTTGATGACAACGACGTCGAAGGTGCTGACGTGGACGGCTCGTCGGTCGACCGGTCCATCATGGCGATGGCCGTGGCGCGAGGCATGCCGTCCAGCCGACCGATACCGATACCCACACCAGAGTCCACTGTCGGCGTCATTGATGTCGACTTCTCCGAGTTTGCCGATGTCCTCGGTGTGGCACCTTTCAAGTCTGAAGCTTCGCTTCAAGTCAGTCACGCCGATAGGGGCGTCGGCGTCGCTCAACCTCTGGTCAGCGCAGCTTCAGTCCATGCGCGTGTCGCCATCTCGCCTCCGCCCACACCAGTGTTGCCCAAGCCCATTGATGAGCTGTGGGTCGTCTCTCCGCGACTGGTCGAAAACGAGTTCGACTCGATGCTGCGGGACGTGAGACCAGGCACCCCGAAACCAATTCCTGCATCGGCGTCGGGACAACACGTCCCTCCCACCGGTTCACGTATCGGCGATGCGAGCATCGACCAAGACGGCGAAAAGAACAGCACGCGTTGACTGCCCCCGACATTGGAGCGTTTGGATGGAGTTGGTCGAGGTGGTCCTGCAAGGAGTGCGTGGTGCAGCTGAGCAGACCCGTTGGGTGTTTCCTGCTGGCGTCAGCGTGGTGCCCGCTGGCCAGGCAGAAGTGCTGGTCATGCGGAGCGCGTTTGAACTGCTGACCGGACAAAACGATGGCGTCGTCACAGCAGCCATGATTCCCGAAGCGGCCGCCCAGGCCCGGGTGTCCATCGTCGTGGTTGGACGAGACCAACGACGATATCGACTCTTGTGGGACCTGCAGAGCGGCCGTCGTGCGCTCCAGGTGATGAACGGTGACAAGCTTGAGGTCGTCTCGACGATGCAGGCGGAGATCGTCCAAACGATCACCGCACAAATTGGCTTCCCCCAATCTGATGTGATGCGGGAAATCTACTTTTCGTTTGTCGACGACCTGCCATCAAAGCTGGTGGCGCCGGTGGGGGAGCGCCCTGGGGCAGCCAAGGCCGAACGGCCGTTGCCGCCAGGCTTCAGCGACGTCGACACCAAGCAGACCGACGTCAGCAAGCCGCTGCCTCCGGGCTTTGGCGATGGCTCGGCAGGGTCACGGTTCGCTGGTCGCCCGGAAGCCGAATTGCGGTCCCGCCTGGCCGAGATCGCGACGCTCGCCACTGGTCACGTCGACGTGGAGGCGCTCGAATTCGACATCGATGGCCTGCAAAAGCACACGTTTGAAATCCAGGCACAGATGCGGCCCATGACGGACCTGGACGACAGTATTGCGACGCTCGATGGCCAGCTGCGTCGCGTCGCTTACCTCGACGCTCTGCCCGATGATTTCCTGGAGCGCGCCCTGGTGCTCGAGGGCGTCAAGGTCGAGCACGAGCGGGAGCAGGAGCGTCTTGAGCAGGGAAAAGCACGCCTGCTGCAGAGCGTTGCTCACCTCTCCGATGAGGTGTCTGGCGTGCGACAACGCGATGGGGCCAGGCCGATTCAAGCTGCAGCGCTCGACCCACTGGTGCGCTGGGGCATCATCGGCGGCGTCGGCGCGATCATGATCGGCGCGTTGGGCGGGCTCGCCGCTGATGGCCTGCGCTGGGTCGCTCTGCTGGACATTCCGGCGTTCGGCGTCGCCGTCTTTGGCGGCATCAAGCTGCTCAGTGGCCTTGAGGAAGGCGCGTCTGCTCGCCTCAAGTTGGCGCGCATCGCCATGGAGCGGAAGCGAGCCGTAGAGCGCTACAGCATCGACAAGGAGCAGATCGCAAACTTGCTCCACAAATGCCAGCTGGTCTTCGAGCAACTACCTGAAATAACGCAAGATTACGCCGTCCGCGACAACCTGCGGGCCCGTCGAGCGACGTTCGTCGCTGAGCGCGAACGGTTGGTGCTCGAGGGCTTCGACCGGGCGGCGCTTGATGACGAACTCGCTCGCACCACCGAGCGCTTGCGCGCCGCGGAGGAGCAACTGCAGGCCGCCGGCAACGGCTACGATCCGGTGCAGGCCGACCTGGCCCGTGAGGCTGCTGAGATTGAGCGGGTGTTGCGCGGCGAGGTGGGGTCGATGGTTCAGACGTCGCACAATTCATCACCGCCACCGACACCGACACCAACACCGGTGATGTCGACGACAGCGCCCACCACAGCCCCAGCCCCCCCACTCGCTGTCGACGTGGCCTGGCGCCTGCTGCGGCTGGCATCCGACCTGCTGATCCAGCCGATCGACGACGTCGCCGTCGCTCTCGCCCCCCGCGCCGGCCAGATGATCCACGCGCTCACCGCCGGCCGGTTCACCAAATTGAGCGTTGCGCCCCGCAGCGTTGACATCATCGACAACGTCGGCAGCGCCATACCGTTTGCGCAGCTGTCGGGGCCAGACCGCGACCTCGTCGCCCTGGCCATGAAGCTGGCCATCGTCGAGAGCGTGACCCGCTCCATGGGCCGCCTGCCGATGCTGTTTGACCGCGTCTTCGACGCGCTGCCCGTCGAGCACGCGCCAATGATTGCTCGGGCCATGCAATTCATGGGTCAAAGCACGCAGGTCATCTGC
>CAJBHN010000588.1 GCA_903952805.1 uncultured Myxococcales bacterium
AATGGCGGTGGTCTCGTGGACCACGCGTTCGTCGTCGAGGATGAGGGTGGTCCAGGGCTCGCGCAGCGTGAAGCGCACACCGCTGGTGCCCTGCTGGGCAAAGACCCGCGTCTCGCCGCCGATGACCTGCCGTCGCTCGACGACCATGACGACGACGACGTCAACGCCGTCACGGTGGGCCCCCTCGGGGGTGGGCTGGCTGATGCCGCCGCCGCAGCACCCCCGGCAAAACTGCTCTTTTTTTCAGACTCGGCGTCGCCTGCGCGACATGGAGGTTGTCTGGATGCCTGCATTCCTCGTCGCCTCCATCGAAGACGGGGTCGTCGATCTGACCGTGGTCGACGCCCGTCCTGCGCCTGTTGCGGGCTTCGCCCTGGCGCCCTGGGGGACCCTTGGGCCGCCCGCGAGACAACTCGACGAGAGTGACCTGTTCAACGGCCTCAGGGTGAAGTTCAACGGGCACCACCTCGACGTCATTGGCGATGCGAGCGGCATACACTGTTCATTGACCCCGGCCCTTGGCCGGCTTGAACCATTCAACGGTCGGCCAGGTTGGGCCGCGTATGGCATCACGGCGGTGGTCGACGTCGTCACGATCGACGTGCGACGGCCAGGTTCAGACGTGCGACATCGTTTGCTTCTGCTGGACCGTGTGGGCATGCGCCATCCCCTGCCCGACGCCAGCCATGACGCGCCCTCACTCGCCCATACCATTGCGACCTTCCTGACTGTGCCCTGGGTCGTCGAGGTGGAGTGCCCGGCGGCGACCATGAATGATGCACCGCTGACCTTGCGCCCAAAGGCTGTCGACTGTGTCCTCGCCCATTTCCGGAGCCAACTCCCAAGCGACACCCGAAACAAACACCCGGAGACCGACCTGAGGCCGTCGGTCACAGCCCTCATGGCGGGACTGGAGACGGCCCTCGCGGTCTACGCGCCGGTGCTGCAGCACCTTGGCAACGAAGTGCACCTCCAACTCGAGACCCCTTCGAGCATCGCCCGCATCGTCAGCCGTTGGGCCCCGGGGGCATCGTCGCTGGAGAACCTTTCGCTCGTCCTTGAGGCGCGGCTGCCACATCCCGTTGAAAGGGTGGCCATCGCCAGAGCTGGCATCCAACACATCGTGGCCAACTGGCGGGACACCAAATGCGGTCACCGGCAGGTCGACGACACCTTTGTCATTCGAGGCGATGAAGCCGTCGCCACCATGATTGCCGACGTCGCCTCCCACTGGTTGCTGAACCTGGCCGAGCACGACCTGGCCATGGTGATCGAGGGCGAGACCCTCACCATCACCCTCAACGCCAAACGCATGCATCGGCGAACAACCGTGGCTTGCGTTGTGGCCATGACCGCCATCTGGGCCGCCGTCGTCGACGCCCTGGTTGGCGGCAGGTCGGGCCGTGTAGGGAAGGGTCACACCCCTTTGGTCTCGCATCGGGATGGGGAGGGCGGGTAGGAAGAACAGGGCGCCGTATCGACGGAAGGCCTCGCAGCACTCCCGGCAAAACTGCGCTTTTGTTCACGCTCACGGTCCGCTGAACCGCCCGAAACCGGCTCTTTCAGGCCATCGGGCGCAGCACCGCCGCGCACGCGGCGATGTCAACGCGCTTCGAGGGCATGATCATGTGGCGGGATGACAGGCAGCTCGACCTCGAAACACACATCGCCGACCGTGACGGTGTCACCGGTCTGCAGGACCGCCGAGGCCGTGATCCTCTGCCCGTTGAGCATCGTCCCGTTGGTGGTGCCGAGGTCGGTGAGGATGAGCTGGCCATCGCGGCAGCTGAACTTGCTGTGGCGACGTGACACGGCTCTGGAGTCAATGCGCAGCGCGTTGTCTGGTGAGCGACCCACCACCATCTCCCACAACAGCGGCACACGATCGATGGGCTTGCCGGTGCCATCCCTCCTGATGAGGAAGCCGGGCAGCGCCGGACCGGAGGCGCCTCGCAGGAGCGCCGCCGAGCGGGCGCTGCCGGTCGCCGCGCTCGACGCGTGCGTCGCCCCTTGTGCGACCTCAACGCCACGCTGCGATGCCTTCAGCTTCGCGTAGCGCTCGGCCGACGGCCGAGTTTCGTACTCGGTGGCCTCGTCGATCAGC
>CAJBHN010000589.1 GCA_903952805.1 uncultured Myxococcales bacterium
CCGACATGCTTTGTTCGCCCTGTTTTAGGTTCGAGGTATTCTCAGGACAGAGTTTGAAATTTTGTCCCAATCGAGGCGGTACAAGCGTACCGCTTGGTGGTCATCAGGAAGTTCAACCACCTGAAATTGGAATTTAGCTAGAAGCGCTCGACCATGCAGCGAAAATGGGCCACCTGCGTCGACATGCGGAACCATAGTTTGATCGTCGAACAAGTAGTGAAGAGCCGCACCAGCCAAAGCCCTTCCACTTCCCGGTGGGGCCGAGGGAGATCGATACACAAAATTGAACAGGCCGATTCTTTTCGTGCACACAGCGAGCGGCTCGCTGGTCGGAGTTTGGCCGAGGATTAGCGTCTCAGTTCCAGCTTGCGACGTTGCGGATGTGCGGAGGGTAGATGCGTGCTCACTTGTGCCGATGGCCTGTGCCCAGGACTCGAGAACTTGGTTGTCTGAAGCTGTAGCATTTCGAACAAACATATCTTTGCTCCAAAAGCCACGCCCCCTTGCGGGGGCGTGCGAGATCAGTTCGTCGTTATGGACTCAGGACTTCGTTCCGCTGACGTCGTAGACAACCAAGCAGCTCTCATAGGCATTGTCATCGTTGCCAGCGCGCTTGTAGTCAGGGATCGCGTCGGAGAGCAGAAAATAGAGCTTGCCTGAAACCTTCCCGTCCTTCGCCAAGCTGAGCATCCAATGAGCTGTTGGCCGGCCGTTCGGAAGACGGGGCTGAAAGGTGTTTTGTTTGTACTGCTCTCGCGCTTTATCCGTGACAAAAGCAGAGAACGATTTCCCCCGGAGGTCCATTGGTGCGGCTTTGGAGGCTTTCAGAGTCATTTTCTTGTCTGCCGGCGTAAAGGGACCCTCGGAAGAGAAGGTAACGTCAACAACATCCCCATTCTGGGCCATGACGGCCTGAATAACAACGTTCTTGGCAAATCCGCTGCTGCACGTATTGAGATCAGCGGGCTTCACAATCAAGTTGTAAGCGCCGGTGGCGTCGTCGGCATGTGCGACGGTCGCGGTGGCAAGCACGAGGGCGAAGGCTGCTGCGAATCTTTTCATGTGTGTCTGGCTCCTTGACGGTGGGCGTCGAGCGTCGATCCGAATCGGTCAGGGTGTCAACTTCTGGGTTGGGCGAACACCTGAATGGGCGACATCGACGCTGTCCGGCGGCGACGAAACGGGCGGGCCCATTGTTCGGAAGGAAGATCGGGCATGGGTGAGGTCGGCGCCAAACGGGGCCCGGCTGCCACCCGCCGCGCGATGCTGTGGCAAATCCACCACAACGGATGATTGTCTGTCGTGACGATGGCTTTGCCGTGGTGTGCGGCACTGATTTCTGTCATAACGGATGAATGTTCAGGCTGCGTTGGCCGACGCTGACGCAGACCCCTCACATCAGGAGCAGCGCATGGCTCGCATCTTCGAAGACAACTCCCAAAGCATCGGCCACACCCCCCTCGTGCGCCTGAACCGGCTGACCCGGGGCTTGCCCGGCACCGTCGTTGCCAAGATCGAAGGGCGGAATCCGGCCTACTCCGTGAAGTGCCGCATTGGTGCCGCGATGATTTGGGACGCCGAAGAAAAAGGCATCCTCACCAGGGGCAACAGCGACGTCACCATCGTCGAGCCCACGTCGGGCAATACGGGGATTGCGCTGGCCTTCGTCGCCGCCGCCCGCGGCTATCCGTTGATCTTGACGATGCCCGAGACCATGAGCCTGGAGCGTCGGCGCATGCTCAAGGCTTTTGGCGCCGAGCTCATCCTCACCGAGGGCGCCAAGGGCATGAAGGGCGCCATTGCCAGGGCCGAGGAGATCCGCGCCAGCGACCCGGCGAAGTACTGGGTCCCCGGGCAGTTCGACAACCCCGCCAACCCCGCCATCCATCGTCG
>CAJBHN010000590.1 GCA_903952805.1 uncultured Myxococcales bacterium
CCCGACCGCCAAGCAGGCCTTGTGTCGTCGCCAAATGGCCGTCGCCCAAGCCCGTGGGCGCGACACCAATCGCCTGCGCAGCAAGTTGCAGGACCGCCTCGCGATGCTGGACGAGGGCGGCATCCTCGTCGTCGACGCTGGCGACCGCGTCGGCATCGATGGGTGCGACGGCGAACGCATCTTTGGCCACGGCCTGCTGGAGGACCTGGTCCAGGGCCGGCTCTCACGAGGCCTGCGTCTGCCGGTGTGCTCCGACGACGACAACACGGTGGCGCTGGCCTTGACCGACGTCGACGTGCTGGCGCTGACCAGCTGACCCACACGCCAGGATGCGGCCCGCCAGCGGGGCAGGTCGTTGACGGGGCCACAACGTGTGGGTCACACCCGAAGTCCGACTGCCGTTGGTGTCGAGATTGGATCCCATGCCCCGTCCCCGCATTGTGCTCGCCCTGCTCGCCGTGCTTGGCCTCAGCGCCTGTGCCACACCCTCACCAGCCGGACCGACCACGGCGGCGGCCGCGGCAGCCTCGACGACGACGGTTGCGCCGCCGCCCCCAATGCCCGAGGCCAAACGTCCAGCCATCGCCAACGCCCCATCGCTGCCCCCGCCCACCCATCAGCCCACGCTCATCCGCGGCGCTCGGGTCATGACGGCTGCCGGACCCATCCATGAGCGGGGCTTTGTCCTCGTTGTGGACGGTCGCATTGCCGCGGTCGGCCCCGGCGACGGCGTGGTGCCAGCGGGTGGGGTCGTCATCGACGCGAGCGGCAAGGTCGTCACCCCTGGCCTCATCGACAGCCACTCCCATATGGGCGTCTACAGCAGCCCCACCACCAACGGGAACAGCGACGGCAACGAATTCAACTCACCTCGCACTCCCGACGTGTGGAGCGAGCACGGCTTTTGGCCCCAAGATGCCTCGCTGCCCCGGGCCCTCGCCCGCGGCATCACCACCATCCAGGTGCTGCCAGGGTCGGCCAACCTCATTGGCGGACGTGCCACCACATTCAAGCTCGGCCGGGTGGGAGAGGCATCGTCGACGTCGGCGCGGGCCTTGCGCTTCCCCGGGGCGCCGCAGGGACTCAAGATGGCGTGCGGCCAGAACCCCAAACACTTCTATGGCAAGGGCGGTCGTCCCTCGACGCGCATGGGCAACGTCGCGCTGCAGCGAGCGGCGTTTCAAGATGCCCTCGAATACCGGCGTCGCTGGGACCGGTACAATCGCGACCTCGCCGACTTCAAGGCCAAAAAAGCCGCCGGTGCCGACGACGTCCGCGCCGATGGCCGTGCCGCCGACCCTCCCGATGCCCCTGCCCGCGACCTGGGCGCAGAGACGCTGATGGGCGTCATCGACGGCAGCATTCTGGTGCACAATCACTGCTACCGCGCCGACGAGATGAGCCTGATGCTCGACGTCGCCGATGAGTTCGGCTTCCAGATTCGCTCGTTCCATCACGCCGTCGAGGCCTACAAGATCGCCCCGCTGCTCGCGGCGCGCGGGGTGTCGGTGTCGACGTGGGTGGACTGGTGGGGCTTCAAGATGGAGAGCCTCGATGCCGTCCGCGGCAACGTCGCCATCCTGCACGACGCCGGCGCCCGCGCCATCGTGCACAGCGACAGCGAGGTCGAAATTCGTCATTTGAATCAAGAGGCAGCCAAGGCGCTGGCCGCCGGTCGTCAACTGGGTGTCGAACTGACGGACAACGACGCCCTGCGGTGGATCACGGCCAACCCGGCCTGGGCCCTTGGTGTCGACGCGCAGACCGGCACCCTGGAGGCGGGCAAGATGGCCGACATCGTCATTTGGAGCGGTTCGCCTTTTTCCACCTACAGCGTGCCCGAGCAGGTGTTGGTCGACGGCGTGGTGGTCGTCGACGGCGGCCGCACCCTGCATGACGTCGACATCGACATCGGCACCGCGCCCCTGCAAGCGGCACCGCCATCACCACAGACCAAGTTGCTCAAAGGGGTCCGCTGATGTTGGCCACCATCCTGTTCAGCCACCTGCTCGCCCTGCCCCCGGCCCCAACGACTGGTGCCAGCGTCGTGGCCATCACCAACACCACCGTGGAAGTCGGCGACGGCCGTGTCCTCGAAGGCGCCACGGTCATCGTCACCGGCGACCGCATCACCGCCGTCGGCCAGGGGTTGGCCGTGCCCAAAGACGCCGCCCGCGTCGACGGCCGCGGCAAGGTCTTGGCGCCAGGCTTCATCGCCGCTCTCAGCCAGGTGGGGTTGTTTGAGGTCGGCATGGAGGACGCCCTGGTCGACACCACTGACAAGGCCGTCATCGCCCCCGCTTTCCGCGTCGCCGACGGCTACAACCCCCTGTCGTTCCACATCGCCATTGACCGCGAGGAGGGCGTGACGACCGCCATCCTGTCGCCGACGGGGCAACAGCTGGTGGCCGGCCAGGCCGCCGTCGTCGAGCTGCGCACCGCGCTTGAGGCCGCCCCCGACGTGAGCCGACCGGTGGCCATGGTGGGCGCCTACGACGGCATCGTGGCCGAACGCTTCGGCGGTGCTCGTGGCAGCTTGCGACTGGCCCTGCGTTCGCTCATCGACGACGTGCGCTTCTTCAAGAACAACCGCGCCGCCTTCGACCGTGCCGGGACGCGGCCGCTGTCGGCGGAGCGGATCCACCTCGACGCCATGCTCCCCGTTGTTGATGGCGCGCTGCCATTCATCGTGCGCGCCGACCGCGCCGCCGATATCGTCGCCCTGCTCGACCTCGCCAAGGCCGAAGGCCTGCAGCTCGTCATCGCCAGCGGCGCCGAAAGCTGGCTGGTGGCCGACCGCCTCAAGGCCCAGCGGGTGCCCGTGATCGTGACCCCGTCGCTGGCCGGCCTGAAGGCGTTTGACGCCCTGCACGCCCGAGACGACCTCGCCGCCGTCCTCGTCAAGGCCGGCGTCGACGTCATCATCAGCGCCTGGGACACCGACAACGGCACGACCCGCGTGCGCCAGGAGGCTGGCACCGCCGTACAAACCGGCTTGCCCAGAGCAGAGGCCGTCAAGGCCATCGCGCAGACCCCGGCCCGCATCTTTGGCCTCCGCCACGGCGGCGCTCCCATCGGCGTCGTCAGCGTCGGCGCCCGCGCCAACCTGGTCCTGTGGTCGGGTGACCCCTTGGAGGCCTTGAGTGTCACCGAGCGCATCTGGATTGGCGGCGTGGAGCAGACCCAGCAGCCATCGCGGCAGCGGCTGCTGGCGGAAAAATACCTGGGTGCGTGGCGCGCCGACCGCGCCGCCGCCGCAGCTGCTGCAGCTGCCGGCACACCCAAGGCCGCCAAATGAATGAGGTCAATCAACGCGCGCTGCGTGGCACCATGATCTCTCTGGTCGGGCAGCTCATCACGCAGGCGCTGCGCTTTGGCAGCAACATCATCCTCACCCGGATTCTGCCCGAGAGCGCGTTTGGCGTGAACGCCATGATCTTCGCCGTGACGACGGGGCTGTGGCTCATCTCCGACGTGGGCATCGGCACCAGCATCATCCGCAGCGAGCGGGAAGACCGCGCGTTTTTGAATACCGCCTGGACGCTGTCGGTGCTGCGTGGCGTCGTGCTGTTTGGCATCGGCTCCGCCCTCGGTGTGCCGGCGGCCGCGTTTTACCAGGAGCCAGATCTCGTGTGGCTGATGCCGCTGGTGTCGGTGATGGTGCTGCTGCTGGCGACGGAATCGACCGGCATCTATGTCGCCCACCGCAAGTTGCTGGTGGGCCGCGTCATGGGGCTTGAAATCGGGGCCCAGGTCGTCGGTTTGGCGGTGGCGATCCCGGTCGCTCTCGCCACCCATCACGTCATCGCGCTGGTCATCCCCGCCATCGCCGCCGCTGCCGTCAAACAGGTGGGATCATTCCTGGTGATGCCCACTGTCCGACCCTGGTTTGCCTGGGACAAGGCGGCCCTCACCGAAATCTTCTCGTTTGGGCAGTGGATCTTTCTGTCGACGTTGTTTTCGTTCGTCGCCATGCGCTGGGACGTCTTCAGCCTCGGTCGCCTCGAGGGGTTTGCGCTGCTGGGTGTCTACGGCCTCGCCAGCCAGATCACGAGTGTGCCGAGCCAGATGTCGTCGCAGGTGACCAGTTCGGTGCTGACGCCGGTGTTGTCTGAGGCCTTTCGTGGCCAGGGTGGCGTGTTGGGCGAAGCGCTGCACAAGGCCCAACGGACCTATGTGCCGGCGGCGATGTTGCTGTTTCTGGGGGCGGCCACGACGGCGCCGGCCTTTTTCGTCATCGCCTATCGTGAGGGCTTTCACGTCGCGGGCCCCATGGCGCAGGTCCTCATGCTGACCATCTGGCTGTCGTTTTTGCAGGAAGCCTCATCGCGGGCCCTGGTGGCCACCGGTGACGGCCGTGGCCTGGCCCTGGGCAACGGC
>CAJBHN010000591.1 GCA_903952805.1 uncultured Myxococcales bacterium
CGTCGACGTTGACGTCGTGGTCGCCGTCGCCGCCGTCGTCGTCGCCGTCACCAGCATCTCGTAGCCCAGCCGGGTCTGGGCCATGGGCTTGCTCGTGTCGCCCGGCAGCTGCACGGGGCTCACCGCCAGGCGCAGCACGCCATAGCGCTGGCCCTTCACGTCGTCGTCGCCGCCGTCGAGGCTGCGGTCTCGCAACGCCGTTTGGACCCGCGCCATCACGCAGCGGGCGCTGTCGGTGCCCAGGCGGGCGGCGGCGGGCTCGGCGTCGTCGGTGAAGGTGCGGCTCGAGAAGCGACCGCCCACCACCTGCCAACTCACCAGCTCTGGCAAGCGAGCGGCCGTGGTGCTGCGTCCCAGGCAGGAGCGGGCATCGAGCAGCGCGCTGGCCAGGGCCTCGCTGACGACGTCGGGCAGGGGCTTGCTCTCGGTGCGCTCCACCGTCAGCGACGCCAATGGCGGCCGCAGCAGGTAGCGCAGCTGGAAGAGGCGGGGGGCCCCAGACGACAGCCGCCGACCCCGCAGCGCCTCGGCGACGCAGCGGCCCACGTCGCCGTCACCGGTGGCGTTGTCGATGGACCCCGACGGCGACACCTGCAGCGTGACCTCCACCTGCCCCTGGTCGCCGCCCACAAAGCGCGAACAGGGGGCCACCACCGGATTCAAGGCATCCAGCGCCGTCAGCTCGGGCAGCGACGGCGACCCCTGGCGCACCAATTCCTCGGCCCCCGAGCGCATCACTTCGGGAGGCGGCGGCGGCAAACGCACCGGCATGGGAGGGATGACGACGTTGACCGCCGGCCCCGGATCAAACTGCAACACCGCGACGCCGTCTTCGTCGCACACAGCGACGGTGCCCTGATCTTTTTTGTCCCAGGCCCGCGTCATCGTCAGGCTCGCGCCCGGCAGGGCTTGACCCGCCGCCGTCGTCACCCGCAGATAGACGCGGTTGTTGCTGCCCTCGACGAGGCCGGCGGCGTCGCCCTGCCCCAGCTCGGTGACGACGGCGACGTCAATGGCGTCTTTGGCGAGCAGCACCACGCCACTGCCGGTCTCTTCGTCGCCGGTGTCGTCGGTGGCGGTCGCGGTGACGACGACACTCGCCTTGCCCACCAGGTCGGCCGGCACGCGGCCCATGACGATCGTCGTCGTCCCCGACGAAGGCAGCCGCAGCGACGTCGGCAACGCCGCCAACCACGCAGGCGGCGCCGGCCACGCGCCCTGAACGCGCCAATCGAGGCGCAGCGTGGCCGCCATGGGGACGCCGGCGGCGGTCCGGGCGCTCAGGCGCAGGCGGGGCTCATCGCCGGCGCCGTAGAAGGGCCGGCTTGGCTCGGCGCTGACGGTGAAGCGGGGCAGCGTGAAGGGCCTGACCTCGACGGTGACGTCGTCGGACGCGTCGCCGCTGTCGTAGCGCACATGCCAGGTGCCCTCGGGAGCGGCGGCGTCGAGGGGGAATTCGCCGGCAGCCACGCCGAAGTCGACGGCGTCGCTGCGCTCATCGAGCACGACAACGCCCGCCGGGTCGATGACCTTGAAGCGACCGGGACGGCCATCCAGCGGCGACAAGTCCGCGGCCCGCAGCAGCACCGCCCGGTACAGGATGGTGTTGCCCGGCTCATACAGGGGGCGGTCGGTGGCGACGTGGACGCGAGCGGGCGCATACAGCGCCAGCGGGGCGGTGGCGGTGGCGGTGCCGGCGCTGGCGGTGATGGTGACGGTGAGCTGGTAGTCGCCATCGGGCAGGTCGAGGGGCAGCGTGAGGGGAATGGTGCGGCTGGCCCGTTGACGACGAGCCTCGCGTGACTCGACGACGATGGGCACGTCGGTGTCGCCGCGCTTGAGGGTGAGGGTCAGGTCGTAGTCGTTCAGCGGCGCGTCAAAGACGTCCATCTGACGGGCCAGAGCGTAGAGCAGCCGAGCACTGACGGTCACCGAACCCGGCTCGCCGCGCTTGAGGCCATTGACCGCAACGTCGACGCCCACGGCGACCTCGCCATCGGGGCAGCGGTCGATGTCGACGCCGTAGCGCAATCGAGCCCGCAGGCAGTGGTCCGACGCGTACACCAGCGCGCCAACAACCGTCGTCACCAGCGCCACCAACGCCGCCATCCGTCGCATGCTCGTCATGGCGGCACCATAGCCCGCTCGTCGGGCGCCCGGGGTATGGCGCCGCTGCGGGACGCTGGACGGGCTGTTACAAACCCGCCGCCTCGACGAGCAATGCTCGATCGGGCCTGCTGGACATCGGCATCGGTTGGCCATCGGCCGCCATGGGTCCTGCGGGCAGACGATGGGGACAGCAGCAGACGCCGCGCGATCTCTTCGGTAGGCTCCAGGTCGTGTTGTGCCTCCCCGTTTTGCTCGCCATCGCTGTCCAGGTCCCCGTTGCCGACAGTGGTCGCATCGTCGTCACGCCCTTGCAGGCCCAGCGCAACGTCGACGACGGCCTCGTGACGCTGCTGGGTGAAGTCATGCTCACCGAGCTGTCGTCCCACGGGCACGCCGTGGTGGGCTACAGCGACATCAAGGCCATGCTCGACAACGAGGCCGCCAAAGCCATCGTCGACTGCGATGGCACCACCTGTCTGGCTGAACTCGGTGACGCCATGGGCGCCCGCTATCTGCTGCACTCCAGCCTGGGGCGCATCGGTGGCCAGTACGTCATCAACCTCAAGCTCATCGACGTCGAGAAATCAGCCGTCAAGAACCGCATCACGCGCCAGGTCGACGCCAACGACGAAGGCGCCCTGATCCAGGCCATCCGCGAAGGCGTCGCCGAGCTCATGCAAGACCGCGTGTCGGCCCCGCCGCCCGTCGCCAGCGGCGGCAACGCCCTGCCCCTGGGTCTGGGCATCTCGGGCGCCGTGCTGGGTCTCGCCGGCGCTGGCACCGGCGCCGCCTTTGGCGCCGTGACCGTGACCAACGTGAAGTTCGCCCCCGCCGACCCCCGCTATCCGGCCTCGGTGGCCCAGGCCCGGCAAAACGCCCTCATCAGCACCGTCGGCTGGGTGGTCGGCGGCGTCGGCGTCGTCGTGGCCGCCGCGGGTTTTGGCCTCATGATCATGGAGTGACGTCGATGCAAGTCAGGACCTCAGCCGCCCGCCTCATTTTTTCCGCCGTCGTCGCCACCGGCGTGGCTGAGGTCGTTGGCTGCACGGTCAACGCTCCCCCACCCCAAGACCTGTCGGGCGATGCACTCACCGTCAGCAAGGGACGCCTGCAGATCGACAGCGACAAGGTCCCCGTCGTCACCGAGCCCTGCACCGAGGGACAAACAGTGGTCCGCAGCGCCGACGGCTGGGCCTGCGCCCCCACGGTGCTCGGCGTCAGCGCCGGCGCGGGCTTGAGCGGCGGCGGCGCTGGCGACGTCAGCCTCGCGGTCGACTTCGGCGACGGCGACACCGAGGTGGCCAGCGGCGCCCGGACCCTGGCCCTCGAGACCGCGGCCGCGGTCACCACCGCCGACGTCGCCAACCTCGGCGATCGCGTCGTGACCCTCGAGGGACAGGGCCTCGATGCCCGCGTCGCGGGGCTCGAGGGACAGGGCCTCGATGCTCGCGTCGAGACGCTCGAGGGACAAAGCCTCGACGATCGCGTCGCGACGCTCGAGGGACAGGGCCTCGATGCCCGCGTCGTGGAGCTCGAGGAGCAGCTGGCCGTGCTGCCCACGCCGACCATCATCGCCGCCTACGACGTCAACAGCCGCAGCGGCACCCTGTGGAATGCCATCGGCGTCGGTGAGCCGCTGTTTTTGGGCACCGACGTCGGCCGCGTCGACATCGCCGGGCCTCCTGCGGTGGACGGCATTGGTCGGGTGTCTGGTGGCGGCGCCGTCGGCGGTGGCCCTCTTGGTCAACGCCTGCTGGAGCTGCCGGCGCGCGACTTCGCCATCGAGCTGGTGGTGCAGGGCAGCGAACAGATCTTCGTCCACGGCACCGACGGCCTGAGCCTGCAGGTCGTTGGCACTGAGGTGGTCGTTCGTGAGTTTGGCAGGGACTTGCGCTCTACGGCCCCAGCCTTCAGTTCGTCGTCGCCCAATCACCTGGTGTACGTGCACACCGCCACCGACGAGCGCCAGTTCTTCGTCAATGGTCAGAGCATCACGACGTCGAGCACGGGTCGCTGGACCGGCCCCTACCTCGGCGAGCGGGGGGTCTTCAGCCTGGGGTCACGCTTGGCCGGCGCCGCCGGGTCGAGCCCGGTCTACTTCAAGGTGGTCATCCACGGCGCAGCCCCAAACGCCGCCTCCGTCCTCGCCGCTTGCGAGGCGGCTGAAAGCGCCGGCATCCTGAATATCAACGTGTGTCCCTCGACGCCGTGAACGGGGGCTACGACTACGACGACGGCTACGGCTACGGCTACGGCTACGACTACGGCTGGGCCTGTTTGACCTGGGCCTGGTCGAGGGCGTCTTTGACGGCGAAGTCGGTCTCGA
>CAJBHN010000592.1 GCA_903952805.1 uncultured Myxococcales bacterium
CGAGGCCGGCGGCGGCGGCGTCGTCGACGATGTCCAGCAGGTCCCTGCGCAGCAGCGGCTCGCCGCCGGTCAGACTCAAGCGACAGACGCCCAGCTCGGCTGCGTCGTTGAAGAGCGCGCACAACTCATCGCGGGTGAGCGCCTGCGAGGTCCGCGGCAGCGGCGCCGCGAAACAGTGCGTGCAGTCGAGGTTGCAGACGCCGCTGATCTCCACATGGAGCGTGATGGGCGGCAGCAGCGCCCCAGCGCCGCGTGCACACCGCGCCTGCAAATGCCCATTGCCGTCCAACGCCACCCGCTGCACGAGGCGTTGCACGAGCTCCGAGACCCAGGGCGGCGCCCCAGCGACGACGTCGAACGCGGCTTCGTCGAGGAGGCGGTGCAGCACCTCCGCCGCAGCGGCAGTGTAGGCATCGAGCTGGCCGTCGCGCCGATCAAAGAGCAACGCGCCCGTACTCGTCGGCACCAGCGTCAAGGGTTTCACGATGCGGCTTTCACGAGCACGGGGCGCACACCGATGTTGGGGCCGTACAGATGAGGCGGCGCGCCCAACCGAAATGCGACCCGGAGAGCAATGTCGTCATCGACAAACGAGCCACCGCGCAAGACGCGGTCGCCATTGGTCGGGGCGGTCGCGTCGATGGCGCCGGGATCGTCGTCGACACTGACGCCGCGGTCGGTGTAGCAGTCTTCACACCACTCCCAGACGGTGCCGGCGAGGGCGAAGAGACCGTACTCGTTTGGTGCTCGCTCCGTCGGCGGCCGCGGCACCCAATCACCAAAGCGGCCGAAGTCGGCGCGGCTGCCGTCAGGTGGCTCGTCGCCCCAGGGGTATTCGGCGCCGACGAGCGTTCCGCGCGCCGCGCGCTCCCATTCGCGTTCGAATGGCAGGCGTCCAAGCAGCCGCAGGCCGTTGAACTCGGCAGTGAAGCTGCGTGAAAGCGCCGCCGCTTTTTCCCAGGGCACCGCGACGACGGCGCAGCCGCCGATGAGAAACTGGGAGAACCGGGAGAAGTGCCCGCCATTGATGCCTTTTGGACCCACCAGCAGCGGTGTCGCCGCCATCCAGAACGCAGGGACGTCGACCACCCGTGCGGGTCGCTCGTCGTCTTCGCCGACGTCGTCGCCGACGCTGACCCTGGCGGCGGGCACATAGCGAAAGCGCACGCCCATGACCAGGATCTCAAGCTGGTCGAGGACCTCGCGCAGCATGGGAACAAAGCGGCCGCGATCGTCGCGAGCCCAGGTGTCGAGCAGCGCCGCGGCGTGCTCAAGCTCACCAGCGTCGATCAGCGCCCGGGCATGTGCTTCGTCGGCGTCGGCGCGCGTCTTCATGAGCTGAAATTTCCATTGGCCTTCATCGAGAAGCCGCTTCGGCATGCAGCACCCGCAGGCATTGGCGACGGGTCGTTGAGTTCATGGCGTCGCCAGCCACTGTCGTCAAAGTCGAGTCCCCGCCATCCGGCAGGGGGAGATGCTGACCAGCGGCACGTGGTCATGACGCGTCGACCAGGATCGTTGAGAGCCTCCATCGTCACGGTGAAGGGGCCGGCTGTCTTGGTGATGAACGACAGCATATGCGCGCCCAGCGTGACGATCATGGAGATCGGGTCCACCCGGACGGCGTCGAGTGCGATCTCGTCGATGGTGTCGCCGACGACGCGAACGCGCCTGACGACGTCGGTGGCGCGGACGCGGATGAGGGCGCCGCCGCATCCCACCGGCGCGCCCTGGCAGTGGCTGAGCACGTCCACTCGCAGGCGCTCGCTCAGCGCCCGCTTGCGGTACTCCACCGGCCGCGTCGCCGGCGTCGTCGGCGTCTGCATCGGTGGTGGTTCGACAGGGCCTGGCGCCGCCGACCGCGCCGCGGTCTTGAGATCGAGAAAAACGCGGCGCGCCACCTGCAGCCGCGCTTCATCAGGAACGCAGATCAGAATATCCAGCGCGTGTACGAGAGGCACGCCGACGAAAGACCTGACGAGCAGTTCGATGCTGGCTTCAAAGCCGACGTCAGCTGCGCCGAGGGGCACGACCGCAACGCGTACCCGCGATGCCGGCGTGGTCGCCGTGGAGACCGTCGACGCCAAGCGCCATACCCGCGACCAGGTCGACTGCAACGCCGCCGTGTCACGCGCCTCATCATTGACGGCGACATCGCGGTAGTCGCGCACAACGGCCCAGAAGATGCTTGATGCACCACGACGGCGTCCCGCACCAGTCACGACGACATCGCCAACGGCGACCGTCGCTCGTTGCTGCGCAAAGACGGCCTCGGCCACCTCCTCGCACGAGCCGCGCAAGGCCTCGGCGGCGCCTCCTTCGAAATCGAGGAAGGTGTTGGCCGAGACGACGAACACATCGGCGACGACGTCGGCGATGTTGGCCACGACGGCGCTGAACTTCACCTTCGACACGGACGCCATGGCGAGCACGCTATCGGCTGCGCCGTGCATCGCAATGAACCGCCAGCGAATTCTGCTTCCATGGTTTGGCCGGGGCCATCTCCATCTCCATCACGCGCACGTTCGCTTCATGACGCGCATGGACGACGACGTGCACGTCGCCGATGTCTGGCAGGGATTCGTGGGGCGCCGGTCGCGCACCAATCTGTGATGACCCAAGCCTGGTCCGGCGACCACGACCGCGACCGCGCCCGACGTGGACGGTGGGCCGATTCCCGCCATGTGCGTCCAACGCGCACATGCTTCCCACGTCGGGCCGATCGATTCGTCTCGCCTTGAGTCACCTTGTGACCCTGACGTCAAGAATCCATGCTGAACCTCTTTCCGTCGGGTGATCCCATGTCGCTGCAGCCATTCCATCGCCACCCGCACAGTTCCGGCACCCGCTGGTCACGCCCGCTGTTCGTGACGGCGCTGCTGGCGTCGCTGCCATCGCTGGTCTTCGGCTGCGCTCGCGACGAGACCTTTGACGCGCCGCTGACGCCCGAAGCGCGCGCCAAAATCCCGTTCGACGCCATGGAGTTCGTCACCGGCACCCTCGTCGACCACGGCGCCGCGCAGGTGATGATGGTGGTGGAGCCCCCACCTCCCGACGGTGCCAGCGCGGCGTCGACGGGCTTCGATGAGTTCCGGGTGGTGCGCATGGCCACGGTCAAGGCCGCCCTGCAGCTCGACCTCGGCGTCGATCTCGTCATCGACGAAGACTACGACCACCTGCCGATCCAACTCGTCAGCGTCGCTTCCCAAACGGCGATGGCGAAGCTGCTCGAAGATCCGCGCGTCGTCTCGGTCGATCGCGTGCGCCTCTACGACGCCAGCACCGACGTCAGCCTGCCGCTGATTGGCCAGCCGACCGCCGTCGCCGAAGGCAAAACCGGTCAAGGCGTCTCCGTCGCCGTCCTCGACACCGGTGCCGACTTCACGCGTGCGGCGTTTGGCTCCTGCTCGGCGGTCAACACCCCCCTGGGCTCGTGCCGCGTCGTATTCGCCGATGACTTTCCGACCACCATCGACGACGGCGCCCGGGACACCGGCGTGTTTCATGGCACCAATGTCTCGGGGATCGTCGCCGCCACCGCACCCGGGGCACAGATTCTCGCCCTCGACGTGTTTGACGCCGGCACGCAGTCCACCTCGATTGCCATCACGTCAGCCATCAACTTTGTCATCGCCAACAAGAGCACCTACAACATCGCCGCGATGAACCTGAGCCTGGGGGGCGGCGCGTTCACCAGCCCGTGCCCGGGTGACCTGCTGGCCACCGCGGTCGCCGCGGCGCGTGACGCCGGCATCCTGTCGGCGGTGGCGACGGGCAACAACGGCACGACCAACGCCATCTCGTCGCCGGCCTGTGGCCCCGCGGCAGTCTCGGTGGCCGCCGTGTACGACAGCGCCTTTGGCTCCATCAGCTGTCCGACCGGCGGCTTCGACGCCAGCGCGACCGACAAGGTCACGTGCTTTTCCAACACGTCGTCGTTCACGACGGTGGCTGCGCCTGGTTCGCAGATCACGGCGGCGGGCATCACCATGTCGGGCACATCCCAGGCATCGCCCCACGTCGCCGGCGCCATCGCCGTGCTCAAGGCGAGTTTCCCTTCCGAGACTCCAACCGAATTGGTGGCGCGGCTGACCTCGACAGGAACGCCGGTCACTCGTGGCTCGCTGACATTGCCGCGCTTGAACCTCGCTGCCGCCGCCAGCGGCTGCGTATTCGGCGTGACGCCGTCGAGGCAGGACGTGGCAACGACGACGGCGAGCACCGTGCAGGTGCAGCTGTCGACGGGGCCCGGGTGCCCGTGGGTGGCGACCAGCGACGCCGCCTTTTTGAGCGCGAGCCCGTCGTCGGGCAGTGGCTCGGCCACGCTCACCCTGTCGCTGCAGGCCAACCCCGGAGCCGTGCGTGCGGGCACGCTGACGATCGGCGCCGGCGCGGGCACGACGGCGACAGCGAGGACGGTGCAGATCTCGCAGGGCGCCGATACCGTCGCGCCGACGGGCACGGTGCTCATCAACAGCGGTGCCGCGACGACGACCGTGCCGACGGTCCAGGTCGCCATCACGGCGGAGGACCCCAGCGGGGTCCCGCTGATGTGCGTGTCGCAGTTGACGACGTGCACGGTCTTTGAGCCGTTCGCGTCGTCCAAGACGGTCACGCTGACCGCGACCGGCGCCCGCGAGGTGCGCGTGTTTCTGCGCGACGCGCGCGGCAACACCAGCACAGCCGTCAACGCCCCCAAGGACGCCATCGTCTTTGACACCGTCGGACCGACGGGTGGTGCGCTGACCGTGACGTCGTTGGTGTCATCGTTGAAGCTCGACTGGACGGCGGCGGCCGACGCGCTCGCCGGTCTGGGCGGCTATCGAATCTTTGCCAGCGTCAACAGCGCCACCGCGCCAGCCTGCAGCGGCACCCCCGTCGGCGAAACGACCGACACGGTGCGCACGTTCACCCACACCGGCTTGCCCAACGGCGTGCCGGTGTCCTACCGCATCTGTCCCGTCGACAAGGCGGGCAACGTCGGCGTCGGCTTCACCGGCAGCGGCACCGCTCGGGCGGAACTGACGCCGCCGACGGGGACGATTGAGCTGTCGAGTCCAACCCCCGGCTTCACCAAGCTCGCGGCCGTGGCCGTGACGCTGACCGCTGCCGATCCGTCGGGCGTCAACGGCGTGTGCGTGACGTTGGCGAGCACCTGCACGACGTTTGAGGCGGTGGCGACCACAACGGCCTTTTCGCGACAAGGCACCTTCACGTTGACGACGACGCCGGGCTTGAAGACGGTCAACGTCTTCTTCCGTGACGCGCTCGGCAACGGCTCGACGACGCCGGCGGCCACCGCCTCCATCGTGATGGATGCGACCGCGCCGGGAGGCGGCACGTTGACTGCTACGCCAGGCAACGGCCAGGTGGTGTTCGCGTTGGCGGGCGTCACCGACAGCCCGGCTGGTGTCTCGGTGTTCCGCATCGTGCGCGCCGAAGGCACCACGGCCGTGCCGCCAACGGCGCCCGCAACGTGCGCCACCGGAACGCCGTCGGGAGAGTTCACGACGTCGCCCATGACAATCACGGGGCTGTCCAACCGAAGCGTCTATGCGTTCCGCGTCTGCGCCGTCGACAAGGCCGGCAACATCGCCGCTGGCGTGACCAAGGTCGTGGAACCTCGCATCGAATTCGTCGTGCCGACCGCCACCGTGGTGGTCAACGGCGGTGCAGCGGCAACGAACTCGGCCACGTTGCAGGTGGTGGTAAACGTCGTCGAGAACGTGGGGCTTGAATCGCTGTGCCTGGGCTTTGCGGCCACGGGATGCACCACGTTTGTGCCGGTCGACCCCATCGAGGTCACCGCGACCACGTTGACGCGCACCGTGACGTTGCCGACGACGACGGCCGGGGTCCGCGGGGTCTTTGTCACGCTCCGCGATGTCAGCGGCAACACCATGAGCGCCCCGGCGACCGACTCCATCATCTTGGACCAGGCGGGACCGACGGGCGGCACGCTGCGGGTGGTCCCGGGCAATGCGAGCGCGACGATCGCGTGGACCTCGGCGGCCGACGCGCCGGCGGGCATCGCCGGGTACCGCCTCGCCTTCGCGGAGAACGCCGCCCCAGCGACCTGCGCCGACGGCACGGTGTTGCGGAACGAGACCCAACTGACGCTCACGGCGGTCTCTTTTGTGCACACGGGTCTCGTCAACGGCACCACCTACGGCTGGCGACTGTGCGGCGTCGACAAGGCGGGCAACGTCGGGGTGGGGCTGACGGTCACCGGGCAGCCCCGGCTCGAGTTCGCGCCGCCGACGGCGACGGTGGTCATCAACGACGGGGCGGCGTTCACCAACACGCCGGAGGTCACGCTGAAGATCACGGGCACCGACGCCAGCGGGGTCGCCAGCTTCTGCGCCAGCAATGTCGCGGGTGTGTGCTCACCATTTGTGACGTTCACGACCTCACCGATGACGCTCCCCTTCACGTTGACCAACACGGCCGGCGCCCGCTCGGTGTTCGTCACGCTGAAGGACACGCTCGGCAACACCACAGCGGCACCGGCGACCGACGCGATTACCCTGGATACGACGGTGCCGACCGGTGGTGTGCTGACGGTGACGCCGCTGGTGGCCTCCCTCAAGCTCACGTGGACGGCGTCGACCGACGCGGGCGGGGTGGCGAGCTACCAGATTTTCGCGGGCGCCACGACGCCGGCTGATTGCTCGGGCACGCCGGTGGGCACGGCGACGACGACGACGTTTACGCACCTCTCTCTCGTCAACAACCAGGCGGTCGCCTACCGCGTCTGCCCCGTCGACCGCGCTGGCAATGTGGGCGCCGGCTTCGTCGGTGCCGGCACGCCGCGGGCCGAGTTGGTGGGTCCAGTGGGCACCGTGGTCATCAACGGCGGCGTGGCGTTCACGAACAATGCGTCGTTGTCGGTGGCCGTCAGCGCTACCGACGCGACCGGGGTCGCTGGTCTGTGCATCGCCACGACCGCGACGGGCTGCACGACGGTCTTTGATGCCTACGACGGCAGCCCGACGACGAAGGTGGTCCCGGTGACCGCGGTGGCAGGTGTGAAGACGGTCTTTGTCGCGCTCAAGGACACGCTCGGCAACATCTCGACGACGTCGAAGGCGGTGACGATGGACCTGACGGCCCCCAC
The DNA here is from genome assembly GCA_903952805.1 of uncultured Myxococcales bacterium. Taxonomy (GTDB): domain Bacteria; phylum Myxococcota; class UBA727; order UBA727; family VGSZ01; genus VGSZ01. The sequence goes on from CAJBHN010000592.1 coordinate 7,118, forward strand.
CGGTGGTGCGCTGACGTTCACGACGACGCAGGCCGCGGCGCTGCAGCTGACATGGACGACCTCGACGGATACCGGCGGTGTCGCAGGCTACCGTGTGTTCGCGAGCGGGACGGCCACGCCGCCGACCGGCTGCACGGGCACGCCGACCGCGACCACCGACGCCGCGACGCGGAGCTTCCTGCACACCGGGTTGAGCACCGGCACCGCGCTCGCCTATCGCATCTGCCCCGTCGACGTTGCTGGCAACGTCGGCGTCGGCTTCACCGGCATTGGCACCGCGCGCGTTGAAATCGACCCACCCACCAACGGTGTCGTCGTCATCAATGGCGGCGCCGTCGCCACCAACAACAACGTCGTCAGCCTGACGGTCAGCGCCACCGACGCCTCTGGCCTCGGCGGTATCTGCGTCAGCAACGCCAACACGGCGTGCACCGTCTTCACCGCCGTCACCGACAGCCCGGTCACGGTGCCGTCGTTTACGATGACCAATACGGTGGGCGCGCGCACGGTCTTTGTCACGTTGCGCGACAAGCTCGGCAACACGTCCACCACGCCGGTCTCCGACGGCATCGTCCTCGACAAGACGGCCCCGACCGCGTTGTCGCTGACAGCGAGCCCGGGCACCAATGAGGTTGGCCTCAACTGGTCGGCCACCGACCCGGTGGGGATCAAGAATTTCCGCCTCGTCGTCTTGACCGGGGCGTTGGCGCCGCTGGTGAAGTGCACGACCGGCACGCAGCTCGCGTCGGGGCCGGGCACGTCGTTGATGCACACCGGCCTCGCCGCCGGTCAGTTCACGTACCGTCTGTGCGCCGAAGACAACGCCGGCAACGTCGCTGACGGCGTCACCAAAACGGTGACGGTGACGGTGCCGGGCTCGCCAAGCGTCGGCTGTGGCCGGACGTTGTTGTCGACCGATTTCCGCGACACGACGCGCGACGGCAACCCCGAGGCTGAAACGACCCTCGTGGTCGGCGGCATCAGCCGGCGCGCG
>CAJBHN010000593.1 GCA_903952805.1 uncultured Myxococcales bacterium
CGCCAGCGCCCAAATCACCGTCAACGAGAAGATGGATGTGATGGCCGCGCGCATTGAGGTGGACGACGTTGCGTTGGCCACGGTGCCCGCGTTCATCGCTGCCCTGGGTGTCCCCGTTGAAGGCACCCTTGACGCCGATATCGACCTGAAGATTGGCTCCGCCACGGAGAAAGATACCCAGGGCAAGATTGCCATCACCATTGCCAACCTGAGCATCGGCGCTGGTCGATTGACCCAGGGTTTTCCCGGTGGCCTCGAACTCAGCGAAGCGGTTTCCCTTGGCACGCTCAAGCTGCGGGTACCGGTCGACAAGGGTCAGGGCACGATCGACTTCAGCCAGGAGGGGAGTCCGGCCGTGGAATTCGACGTCGACGGCACCATGACACTGCGTGGACACTTGCCCCAATCCCGCATGGATATCGACGGCTGGTTCCGCCCCACCCAGGCTTTTCTCGACAAAACGCCGGCCATCAAGAGCGCCATCGAACTCGGTGAGAAACTCTCGATCCCCGGCGCGCCGTCGCTGACAAAGGCCAAAGACGGGGAAGGCCGGTACCATTTCCTCGCCAAGGGGATTTTGCAGACCTTGCGCCCTCAACTTGCTCGCGACAGTGGCCGCCGCAGCCGAACAAAAGCAGCGCCATCGACGCCATCGACGCCAGCGCCGACCACCGAGCCGGTAGCGGCGCCTGAGCCGACTCCCGCACCCCCCACGGCCCCAGCGCCGGTCGAGACTGAATAGGCGCGGGCGCTTGACTGGCGCGGGACCGTCCTGGTGCACTCGGTCGATGTCGCGCAGCATGGTCGGCGTCGCATGCGGCCTGGTCATCATCGCCTCGTCAGCCTGCTTTCACGTCACCTCCAAGCTGCCGGGTGTCCTCGACCTTCGCTCCGATGGGGGTGACTGTGTCGTCGACATCCGCATCGTTCGCATCAACAAGGCGCCGCTGGCGGGCAAGCCAGCCAAGGTCGCCGACGACGACGTGCGGCCGTCGACGAAGACTGCCGCGGCCCCACGGTTCTGAGCGTCGACGGCGGCAACAACGCCGTCGTCGTCAGCGCGAACCCTGCACGCGCTGCAGCACATCGGCGAAGCCATTGGACTGCAAGCGAATGCGGGGCAAACGGCGCAGGCGGGTGCGGGGCAGGCGATAGAGCTCCGCCACGCAGCTGATGCGCGGACCCGACGCCGTCGTCGCTGTGACCTCGTGGGCGAGCCGCCCGTCAAAGGCCACCAGGCGGCCAACGCGGGGCTCGATTTCGGCAATCGGGGCCTCGTCGACGCCGCGAAACAGTCGCAGCACCCCGCCCTGCAGATCATGGGGAACCGCCACGTACAGCGCCACCACCACCCGCGGCACCAGAGCCCGATCGTCGTCGACAACGGTGCCGAGGGTGGCGTCGGTATGGCGTTGCACGCAGGCGCCCGGCGGCACCGACAAGACGTTGAGGTAGAGGGCGTTGATGTCGTGGAAAAGCAGCGAGCCCAGGCGGTCGACGACAGAGGGAGGGCGAATCAGGGCCCGCAGCGTCGGCTGGAGCGCGAGGTCGACGAAGGCTCGCAAGAACGGGGCTTTTTGCAGCGCGTCGTCAAGGGCGTTGTGGTGACAGGCGATGCCGAAACCGCGGGTGGCGGCGAAGCCCCCGACGAGCTGACTGTGACCCAGCAGACGGGTGGCGTCGACGGCGGCCCCAAGCCTCGCGAGGTCCGCGTCGGCGAGAGCGTGGTCGATGATGTGACAGGGAGCGCCGTCCACAACGTCAACCGCGCGAGCCACGTTGGACAATGGAGTCGCGCAGCCAGTGGACGTCGTCACGCTTGGGGTAGTCGATGGTGTAGTGCAGGCCTCGGCTCTCGCGCCGCTGCAGGGCGCATTCAACGATGAGTTGGGCCACCTGGGCGATGTTTCTCAGCTCGATCAGGTCCCGCGTGAGGCGGAAGTTCCAATAGTCCTCGCGAATCTCATGCTCCAACAAGGCCAGCCGCGAGCGGGCCCGCTCCAAGCGCTTGTTGCTGCGCACAATGCCGACGTAGTTCCACATCAGCGATCGAATCTCCTCCCAGGCGTGGGCGACGAGGACGTTTTCGTCGGGGTCGACGGCGAAGCCCGTGTCCCATTCGGGCACCGACGTGGTCGCCAATGATCGGTCGGCGACGTCGTCGGCTTCGCTCAGCAACGCGGTGGCAACCACCGAGGCGCGATGGCCAAAGACGACGGCCTCCAGCAGGGAATTGCTCGCGAGGCGGTTGGCGCCATGAAGACCGGTGTGGGTGACTTCGCCGGCGGCCAACAGCCCAGACAGACCCGTGCGCCCATGGTGGTCGGTGACGACGCCGCCGCAACAGTAGTGGGCGGCAGGCACGACGGGGATCGGCGTCGTCGTCATGTCGATGCCGAACGTCAGCAACTCTGCCGACACACCAGGAAAATGGCCGCGGATGAAGTCGGGGTCCAGATGCGTCATGTCGAGCAGCACGTGGGGATCACCCGTGCGCTTGAGTTCGCTGTCGATGGCGCGAGCGACGATGTCGCGCGGGGCCAGGTCCTTGCGCTCGTCGTAGTCGACCATGAAGGCGTGGCCGTCGAGGCGACGCAGGATGCCGCCTTCGCCGCGACAGGCCTCGGTGATGAGAAAGTTCTTCGCCGCCGGGTGGTACAGGCACGTCGGGTGGAACTGGAAGAACTCCATATTGGCGACGGCGCAGCCCGCCCGGTAGGCCATGGCGATGCCATCGCCGGTGGCGACGTCGGGGTTGGACGTGTAGCGATAAACCTTGCCGGCGCCGCCGGTGGCGAGCACCACGACCTTCGAACGGAAAACCTCGATTTTACGGGTCTTTTCGTCGAGGACATAGGCGCCAAGGCAGCGATCCTCCGCCCGCCGATCGCCGAGGCGACGCCGGGTGATGAGATCGATGGCGTGGTGGAACTCGAAGAACGTGATGTTCGGATGGGCCGTCGCCGTGGCCACCAACGCTTCAGCGATGGACCGTCCGGTGGTGTCCTTGGCGTGCACAACCCGGCGGGCGGAGTGACCGCCTTCGCGGGTCAGGTCGAGTTTGGTGGCGTCTTCGGGGTCGGTGGTGAAGTGGACGCCGATGTCGAGGAGCTCCTGCAGACGGGCGGGCCCTTCTTCAACGCAAATGCGCACAGCCTCCCGATCATTGAGGCCGTCGCCGGCGATGATGGTGTCTTTGATGTGGGCAGCGAAGCTGTCTTCGCTGTCGACAACGACAGAGATCCCGCCCTGAGCCCAGCGGGTATTGCCATCCATGCGCTCGCGTTTGGTGACCACCGCGACCCGACCGTGTTCGGCGAGCTTGAGGGCGGCGGTGAGTCCGGCGGCGCCGGACCCGAGAATCAGAGCATCAAAGGCGTGGGGCATGGGGCCGGTGTACACCAGCGACCGTTGGCCAGCAGCTTCAGCCCCTTCAGCCCCGGCGACGACGCCGCAGGCGGCGCACAATCTTGTCGGCGATGGTGTCGGCGCCCCGCAGGCGCAGGGCGATGGCGCCCCCACCGTACAGGGCGACCGCAACGCCGATGGCCGCCCCCAGCACCGTCACGTTGCGCACCGTCAAACCACCCGACCACGAGCCCAGCCTCGCGACGCCCCAGGCAGCCCCGACGGCGACACCTGCGAGGGCCGACTTGGCCACACCGGCGCTCAGGACGTCCTTGATGCCGAGGACGCCGATTTGGCGGCGCACCAACAGCATCAACAAAGCGGCCTGCACCATGTTGGACACGCTCAAGGTGAAGCTCAGGCCATGGACGCCGACACCAGCCCGCACCAGCGCCACGCCCAGCGCCAGATTGACGAGGACGACGACGACGGAGACATACACCGGGGTCTTTCGGTCCCCGAGCGCATAAAAGACCTGCAGCGTGCCGCGCACGCTGGCGGAAAACACCAGGCCAAACGACGCTGTCGTCACGGTCAACGCCGTCAGCTGGGCGTCATGCCAGGTGAATTTGCCGTGCAAAAAGAGCACCGCGACGATGGGCTCGGCCAGCACCGCCAATCCCAGCGCTGCAGGAATCGCAATGAGGTTGGTCAGATCAAACGTGGAGCGCCAGATGCGTTTCAGGCCTTCGACGTCGGCGAGAGCGGCGCGTTCGTTCATCGCCGTGAAGGCGCCCTGGGCGATGGCGATGGCGAACACGCCATTGGTCAGCTCCATCAAACGGTCGGCGGTGTAGTAGTAGGAGACGCTGCCCTCGGCCATGTGGCTGGCGAGTTGGCGCAGCACGATGATGTTGATCTGGTAGACGGCGAGGCTGAAGAGTCCGGGCACGAATTGGCGCATGACCGTCTGCACGGCGGGATCACCAAAAGATAGATTCGGTCGCACCAGCAATCGATGTCGATGCAGGGCCGGCACCTGAGCCAGCACCTGCAGCACGCCTCCCACCAGCACGCCCACGACGATGCCAAAGATCGGTGGGTCAAAGATGAGGCCGCCAGCAACCGTGCCGAGAATCATGCACACGTTCAAGATGATCGGGGACAAGGCCGGCGACGCATATTCGTCGTGAGCGTTCAACACCGCCATCGTCATGCCGACGAGTCCCATGGTGATGACGACGGGAAACAGCCAGCGGGTCAACTCGGTCGTCAGAGCCAGCTTCTCGACGTCAAAGCCCGACGCAAAGGCAAAGACGATGGGCTGGGCGAAAACCACGCCGACGACAGCGATGATCACAATCGACAACACCACAAAGCCAGCCACACTGGCGTAGAGCTTGCGCCCGGCCTCGTCGCCCCCCGCCGTGCGGGCCTTCTGGTAGGCCGGCTGCACGACGGTGGTGACCGTGCCCTCCGCCACCAGGCGACGCAGCACATTGGGGATGGTGAACGCCATATAAAAGACGTCGGTGGTGCCCGAGGCTCCAAAGACGTGGGTAATCATGAAATCCCGCACCAATCCCGCGACCCGGCTCACCATGGTGAGCACGACCAGGATCGAAGCATTGCGGGTAATGCGCCGCTCCGAAGCGCTCGGCCCGACCACGCCCGATGGCGTGCCTGCGCTGGCTGCGGCATCAGAAGGCGCCGCCTGGGGCGTGGGGTCGGCGACGTCGCTCATGGTCTTTTGCATCCGTTGACTGCGGGGCCCCATCCGTGGCTCGCCTGCAGGGGCTTTACAAGGTCCACCGCCCCCCATACGAAGGCTTTGTCTTACTGATCCGCCTGTGAAGGCCGAAGGAGAGAACCAGCAATGGCCGCCCACAAGTCCGCCTGGAAGCGCTACCTGCAATCCGAGAAGCGCCGGCTTCGCAATCGTTCCGCCCGGAGCGCGCTCAAGACGCAGCTCAAGAAGGCACGGACCGAGATCGAAACCGGTACCGCCTCCCCCGTCGCTGGCGAGGTCAAGAACGCCGTCTCGGCGCTCCAGTCCGCCGCGAGCAAGGGTGTCATGCACAAGCGCACCGCCGCTCGTCGCGTGTCACGCCTGATGAAGGCCGCCGCCAAGAAGGCCTGATTCGTCAGGGCGGGCATGGAGCCTTCCCCGATACATCAGCCACCATCGCCGACGTCCCTTGCGGGATGTCGGCTTTTTGGTTTCTGGCGCTTGTTTCTGCTGAAGCACGCCCTGGCGTGCTGGTCATGGCCCGCGCCCAAGACACCGCCGGCCGGACCCTCTTTGGCAATTCAGGCTGGCAGTTCGAGAGCGAAGGCGTTGGCTTCGCGGTCGGATACATCATTGGCCTCGGCGTTCCCGGGCGGCAGCTGGTGGCTCGGCTGGGGCCCGTGGAGGCCCGCCGCAGCATTCATCCCCAGCCCGACTCCGTGGGGGCCGTCGAAGGCGGCTGTGCCAGCGTCCCGGCCGACGGCGTCCCCCTGGCGGCGCTGAGCCTGCTCGCGCTGCGACGTCGTCGCGTCACTCCTGTTGGCTGATGATCGTCACCCGTTGACCTCGCGCCCCCTCCATCGGCATGCTGCGCCGCGTTGGTGCCGTGTCCTCGGCGTCGACGACGGGAGAGTCCTATGTCCAGCCTGCTCGAGCGCCAGCGCACCCATACCTGCAACGATCTCACCGCTGCGGCCGTTGGCCAGGAGGTCGTGCTCATGGGCTGGGTCCAGTCCAACCGCGACCACCACGGCCGCATCTTCGTCGACCTGCGCGATCGCTTCGGTTTGACCCAGCTCGTCTTCAAGCCCGAGACGTCGGCGGCGTTGCGAGATCGCGCCGAGAAGCTGGGCCGCGAATTCTGCATTGGCATCCGCGGCGTCGTCGAGGATCGCCAGGCCAACGGTGGCTCGCCCAACCCCCGCCTCAAGACGGGCGAGGTCGAGATCAGCGTCCTGGAGATGGACCTCTTCAATCCGTCGGTGACGCCGCCGTTCATGATCGAAGACGACATCGACACCAACGAAGAAAAGCGCCTGCAGTACCGGACCCTCGACCTCCGTCGTCCCCGCCTGCAGCGCAACCTCGCTTTGCGCCACCGCGTCATGCAGGCCACGCGCACCCACTTCGACGGCCACGGCTTTCTCGAGATGGAGACGCCCCTGCTCGTGAAGTACACGCCCGGCGGCGCCCGTAACTTCCTGGTGCCGTCGCGGCTGAACCCGGGAAAGTTCTACGCCCTCGCCGAGAGCCCCCAGCTCTACAAGCAGATGTTCATGATGGCGGGCATGGACCGCTACTTCCAGATCGTGAAGTGCTTCCGTGACGAGGACCTCCGCGGCGATCGCCAGCCGGAATTCACCCAGATCGACGTCGAGCTCAGCTGGGCCACCGAGCCCGTGGTGCAAAACATCATCGAGGGCCTGATGGTCTCCATCTTCAAAGAGACCATCGGCGTCGAGCTGCAGCGCCCCTTCCAGCGCATGCCCTACGACGAGGCCATGGCCCGCTACGGCTCCGACAAGCCCGATCTGCGCTTTGGCCTTGAGCACATCGACCTGACGGAAGCCATGAAGGCCAAAGACGGCGGCGGCGTCGCCCTCTTCAAGGGCGTCCTCGACGCGGGCGGCATCATCAAGGCCATGGTGGTCCCCGCCAAGCATGAGCTGTCGCGCACCGAGGTCGACAAGCTCGAGGACGAGGTCAAAAAGCTCGGCGGCAAGGGCCTCGCCCGGGCCCGCGTCGGCGAAGACGGCCGCAGCTGGACCCAGACGCCGCTGGCAAAGACGATCACCCCCGAGGCCATGGCGGCCATCCACGAACGCACGGGGGCCACGCCTGGCGACGTGCTGCTCTTCCAGTTCGGCAAAGCCCACACGGTCCACACGGTGCTCGGCGGGCTGCGCCTGCACCTGCGGGACAAGCTCAAGCTCGTCGAGACCGACGCCACCGGCGTCAGCAAAGACTGGCGCATCCTGTGGGTGACGGACTTCCCCCTCTTTGAGCACGACGAGGACAAGGGCACGTGGGCCGCCGCCCACCACCCGTTCACGTCGCCCCAGCAGGGCCATGAAGACAAGCTGACGTCGGACCCCGGCGCCTGCCGCGCCCGCGCCTACGACCTGGTGCTCAACGGCAACGAGGTCGGCGGCGGCTCCATCCGCATCCACGACAGCGCCGTCCAGGCCAAAGTGTTCTCAGCCCTCGGCATCTCTGACGAGGACAAGCAGCGAAAGTTCGGCTTCCTCCTCGAGGCCCTGCAGTACGGCTGCCCTCCCCACGGCGGCATCGCCCTGGGCCTCGACCGCCTGTGCATGCTGCTGTGTGGGGGCACGTCCCTGCGTGAGGTCATCGCCTACCCAAAGACCCAGCGCGGCACAGATTTGCTGACGGATGCGCCGACGGCGGTGTCCAACGCCCAGCTGGAAGATCTCTTCATCGCGTCGACGGCGCAAGAAGAGCCACCAGCGACGGCCTGATCCCTTCCAGGCAACGCAAAAAGCCTCCGCACAGCGCAAAGGCTGGCGGAGGCTTTTTCGTCGACCGGGACGGCGCCGGCTCAGTTCTCGATGACGCGCACCGGGGTCTTGGACCCGCCAAAACGGCTCAGGATGGCGCCGGGGCTCACGCCAAGGGTTTTGAGGGACCACAGCAGCAGCGCACCGGCCATGCCTTCGTCGAGCCAGCCGATGATGGGGATGAGGTCGGTGGGCTCGGGGACAAACAGGTAGACGAGGGAGACGGCGCCGACGACGGCAGCGACTTTGCGCTTGGCGGACATGGAAACCTCCAACGAACGACCATCACCGGACCGACGCGCCCATGGGCAACACGCGGCGATTCGCTCAACATCCTCACGCCAGAACGTTCGACAAGCCCCCAAGCCTCCAGAGAGCCCTTCCATGGCCCCGAACGCCTGCTATGGCCTGCAGCCTCACTCTGCTGTGAGTGCACAATCGATGAATCCAGGGTCTTTGGGATCGTCCCACGCCATGACCCCGGTCTGATGGAGTGATCATGCGCGCTGTGTTGCTTGCTGTTGTCGCCGCCCTGTCGTTCGCCGCCGCCCCTGCCTTCGCCGAAGGGAAGGTCGGTATTGTCGACCTGCAGCGGGCCCTGAACGAGGTTGAGGAAGGCGCCGCTGCCAAGGCCGCCCTCAAGAAAGAGTTCGACGCCAAGCAGAAGCAACTCGACACCCGCCAGACCGAGCTCAAAACGCTCAAGGACGAGCTCGACGCCCAGTCGACGATGATGACCCAGGACAAGAAGCAGGAGAAGGTCGCCGACCTGCAGCGCAAGCTGATGGAAGTGCAGCAGCTCTACATGAGCCTCCAGCAGGACCTCTCCAAGCGCGAGCAGGAAGCCACCGCCAAGATCTTCGAAAAGATGGGCCTCATCCTCAAGCAGATGGGCGAAAACGGCAGCTACGACGTCATCCTCGAGCGCAGCGCGGCCCCCTACTTCAACCCCGCCCGCGAAGTCACCGACGAGCTCGTGCGCCGCTACAACGCCGCCTACGGCACCAGCAAGAAGAAGTGATCGGCCGCTCCCAGCCCACGATCCGCGGAGCGCAGCCGTGAGACTCGGCGACCTCGCCGCCCTGCTTGGGGTCCGCCTCCTGGGAGACGCCGATGTCGATGGCGCCATCGACATTGAACGCGTCCGCAGCGTCGACGAAGCCAGCGTGCACGACCTCGGCTTCGTCGCCCACGCCCACGATCGGCAGGCCGCCTTCAGCACCAGGGCCTGTGCCCTGCTGGTCGACGAGGACTTCGCCGCCGAGCATGCCCACGAGCTGCCCTGCCCCCTGCTGGTGGCCGCAGTCCCCTCGGTCGCGCTGCGCCTCGCCATCGAGGCCCTCCACCCCATCACGCATCAACCGCCGCTGCGTGCCCCCGCAGCGGTCGTCGTCGCCGTCAGCGCCGTCATCGGCGTGGACGTCGTCCTCGGCGCCGGCGTCGTCATCGAAGACGACGTCGTCGTCGGCAACGGCTGCATCCTCGGACCAAACGTCGTGCTGCGCCACGGGGTCCGGCTGGGCCAGGGCGTGCGCATCGGCCCCGGCACGGTCATCGGCGACGACGGCTTCGTCTTTGACGACGACGGCGTGCCGATTCGCCCGGTGGCTTCCGTGGTCATCGGCGATGACGTGTGGCTCGGCGCCAACGTCGCGGTGGACCGGGGCTTGCTGCGCGATACCCGCATCGGCGCCCGCGCTCGCATCGACAACCTGGTCCAGGTCGGCCACGACGTCGTCATCGGCGCCAACGTCGTCATCGTCGCGCAGGTCGGCATCGCCGGCTGGGTCACCATCGGCGACGGCGTCACCATTGCTGGGCAGGCCGGCGTGAACCCCCACGTGCGTATCGCGCCCGGCGTGCGGGTGGGCGGCCAGGCCGGCGTCACCAACGACGTCGACACCGACGGCGCCGTCGTCGCGGGCACCCCCGCCTTCGCCCACCACGAATGGCTCAAATCCATGGCCCGCCTCAAGCACCTCGACGCCACCGAGCGACGCCTGCGCCGACTCGAACGCACCGTCGCTCTGTTGACGGCGTTGGTCACGCCACCAATTCCCGCCCTCCCCACCACCAAGGACTCGCCATGACCGATACGACGACGACGACAACGACGACAACGACAACGAAGGCCACCCCTGCCCTGCCGCTGAAGTGGGCCGAGATCACAGCGATCCTGCCCCACCGCTATCCATTTCTGTTGGTCGACCGCGTTGTCGAGATCGAAGCTGGTAAGCGCGTTCGCGCCTACAAGAATGTGACGGCCAACGAACCATTCTTCACCGGCCACTTCCCTGACATGCCGGTCATGCCAGGCGTGTTGCAGATCGAAGCCCTGGCGCAGACGTCGGCGTTTCTGACGTCGTCACTCGAGGGCTTTGACCCGGGCAAGCAAGTGGCGTTCCTGATGTCCATCGACGACGTGAAGTTCCGTCGGCTGGTGGAACCCGGCGACCGCCTCGACCTCGAGGTCGAGCTGGTACAGAGCCGCCGTGGCATCGTGAAAGTACACGGCAAGAGCAGCGTCGACGGCGATCGCGCCTGCGAAGCCACCATCACCGTCGCCATCCGCGATCGACCGACGGCGAAATGACAGCCCTCGCAGCCAAGCTTCAGGTCACCTGATCCGCCGGGGACCTGACCAGGCGGGACACGACGCCGTCAAACAGCCCGGAACTTGAACCGTCCACTGCTGATGGTGACTTTGAATTCGATGCCGCAGTAGAAGCACTGCACATCGCTGCCTTCGTCGTAGCCATCGTCCACGGGGTTGTGGGCGTTGCATTCGGGGCACTCAAACTCGGTGTGCTTCTTCTTGGCCCTGGCTGGCTGGTCGTCCTCGTCGTCGTCCACGACTGTCTCCTGGTCACCCACAGCGCAAAGGCCATGGTGACATCTCGGGCCGGGTCACTCCTTCCGGAGTTCGACCTGGCCTTCAACCTTGGGTGGGTCGGTCTTGTTGAACTGGATGACGACCTTGTTGTTCGGGTCGGCAGCCTTCAACTTGAGGGTGTAGCGGTACTTCTTGTTGTTGACCTTGTCGAAGAACTCGACCTTGTGGGTGCCCACGGGCAACGACAACGTGCGCGGTCCAAAAAACGGCGTCATGCCGTACTTTCGACCGTCAATGGTGGTCTCGGCGTAGGGGCTCGTGCCGAGCTGGATCTCGGCGGTCTTCTTGGGCGCGCTCACGGTCACCGGCTCCGGTGGCACGGGTCGCTCGCTTGGAGTCTTCGCAGTCGCAGGCGCAGGCGCAGGCGGCTGACTGTTGGCAGCCAGCCGCACCTCAGGCACGGCCGGAGCAGGCCCAGGCGCTGGAACAGGGGCCGACGTTGCCACAGTCTCGGGAGGTGGCTGCGAGGCATCCAGAGGAGGCTCCGTCCCCGCCGTGCCGCTCGCTCGGCTCAACGACACGGTCGCCGGACCGATGACGGCACGCCCCGCGCGCACGACACCCACCTGGTGGACCGTGAAGCCTTGTTTTTTCACCTGAATGGCCAGCTGATCCAAGCCCGGATCGAGTTCGGCCTCCAACGGCGTCACTCCCAGCGACCGACCGTTGACGAACACCTCGGCGCCGTCGACCGGACTGCCATCGTCTCCAACGGCGGCCAGCATGAGACGCCACCCGCCAGATACCGGTGGCGGCGGTCCGCTGGCCAACGGATTGGAAGTCTCTATCGACGGCGGGGCAACAGGTTCAGGCGTGCCCAGGAAGAGCACAGGCTGCCGCACCGTGCCGCCGGTCCCCTCCACGGACCGCCTCGCCACCATGGCGCCAGCAGCAACGACTTCGAGGCTGTGACTGCCATCGGGCAAAGCCACAGTAAGCGGCAAGGTGCGTCCGACCTCCTGACCGTCGAGCGAAATCACCAACCCCGCCGGGGGAGTCCCCACCGCGCTCAGGACAAGCTCGGCGGGCGTCCCTTCACCAGTGGCGCGCACGGCAACGAAAGCGACGGCCGCCACCAGCAATGCAGCAGATGCGGCTGCCGCCATACCAACCGGGATCCACGGCACAGGTGCCGGCAGGCTGCTCGGCAGAAGCGCGGGGAGGTCATCGGCGACCTCAGGCTCACGCCGAGGCACGGCCGCCATCGGACGCTGGGTCGGAGGTGGCGGTGGATGCGTCGCCGATGACGGCGTCACCTCTCGTGGCGCGCCGGCCGGCTCGACACCAAAGGGAACCGGCGGATGACGAGGCGCGTCGACGGTCGAGCCGCTGATCGCGAGCAAGGCATCCTGATCTTCTTGGGCCATGGCCGCCGCGACGGCGTCAAAAGAGCGACCGGGACGAGGCGCAGTTCGCGGCGGCGACGAAACAGACTGCCGTGGCATCTCCGGCGCATCTCGAGCCACGTTTTCAGGTTGCAAGGGCGACATCGGACGCGTGGGCGCCTCGGGTTTGGCCAACGGCACCGGGGGCACGCCCGGCGAACTGAAATAGGGATTCTCAGCGCCAACGAGAGTGCGTGCATCGCCGTCGTCATCGTCGTCGGAGCCCTCACCTCGCCCATAGAGGGAGACGTCGTCGGAACTGATGTCCCTGGCGGCCTGCTTGTTGGCAAGATTTGAATCGGTTTGCTGAGCGCCGAGGGCAAGGCCAGCGGCACTGGCCTCGATGACGAAGGTTTTGTCCTCGCCGAATTCACCTTCGCCGTCGCCGTCATCGACGGGATCACGGTTGGTGTCGTGCCGGGCAGGCAGCGGCAACACGCTTTGGGGCAGACTCGATTTGTCCTTGATGTCAGCAGCGACGATGCGCATGAACTCTTCGAGCTTTTTCTTCTCGAGGGCGACCTCGGGGGCGTACATCTCACGCATGGTCCCCGACACGCGGCGGGCGTTGTAGGCGCCGGTGGCGTCGGACGAGAAGCTTTGCAGGTCGCGAGCGAGTTCGCTGGCCCACTGGTACCGGTCCTCCACCTCGCGGGCGAGGGTCTTCAAGACGATCTGTTCGAGCTGCGGTGAGATCTTCTTGTTGAAGCTGGTTGGTGGAATCACATCGGCGTTGCGGACCCGTTCCAATGTCGAGAAGTCTGACTCACCAATAAAAAGGCGTTCCCCAGTCAGCATTTCATATAGCAGTACACCGACAGCGAAGATGTCCGAGCGGCGATCGATGGGCAGACCGCGAACCTGCTCAGGGGACATGTAGCCAAACTTGCCCTTGAGCACCCCAGCCTGGGTCTTGCTCGCACGATTGGCGGCCTTGGCGATACCGAAGTCGATGACCTTTACCTCGCCTTCGAAGCCGACGAGGATGTTTTGCGGGCTGACGTCGCGATGAATGATATTCATCGGATTGCCCTGAGGGTCTTTGCGCCGGTGGGCGTAGTCGAGACCCTCGGCGACCTTGGCCGTGATGTAAGCCGCCTGAGCGATGGGCATGAGTTGCCCACTGGCCCGGAGCCGGTCGAGAATCCCACGCAAATCTCGCGACGGAATATACTCCATCGCTATATAATAATGTTCGCCCTGTTTGCCGAGTTCATAAATCTGGACGATGTTGGCGTGGTTGAGCTGGACCGCGATGCGGGCCTCGTCAATGAACATTCGGATGAAGTCATCGTCCTCGACAAGGTTCGGCAGGATGCGCTTGATGGCAAGGATCCGCTCAAAGCCCGCCACGCCGGTAGACTTGGCCTTGAACACCTCGGCCATGCCGCCAACGTTGACGCGCTCGAGCAGAAGGAACTTGCCGAAGCGAACGGGGAAACTCATGGACCTGATGGTAGGGCGTCGACGCCGGCACCGCCAACCATGCTTCGACATGCGTGGTCGACCACCGGCCGAGTGTCGCGGTGCGACCAGGTTCCGGTGACGGATTGTGTAGGTCGAGGTGCGACAGCGCATCCGGGCGCCAGACCTGCATTGGGAGACGCCGACGACGGCCGGACGAGGGTGAACGCGTCGGTGCGCCGAAAACTTCCCTGGTCAGGTGGTTGACAGGATGCGTCGCAAGCAGTCATCTGCGCTCCTCTTTCCCGATCAGTCCGTCCGTGAGGACGCGCGTCAAGGAGCAGGTCATGGCCGGTCGTTATGCAGTCATTCTCGCGGGCGCGAGCCAGCACCAGGTCACCGAGGGCGAAAAGCTCACGATTGACCTCATCGCTGGCAAGAAGAAGGGTGACACGCTCACCTTTGACAAAGTGCTCCTCACCGGTGGCGAGGGCGGCACCAAGGTCGGCCAGCCCCATGTTTCCGGCGCCAAAGTCACCGCCAAGGTTGTCGACAACGGCAGCGGCGACGGCGAAGGCCAGGGCTTCAAGGGCGTCAAGCTCTACCCCCTCAAGCGTCGCGCCGGCGACTACGTGAAGCACCAGGGCCACCGCCAGCGCTTCACCATCATCCAGATCACGTCCATCTCGGGCTGATCGCTTCTCCACTCTTTTGATGTCGTCGCGAGACGACCACAGGTGCATCGATGGCGCACAAAAAAGGCCAAGGCTCCACCCGCAACGGCCGCGACTCAAACCCCAAGTACCTCGGCGTCAAGTGCTCCGACGGCACCACGGTCATCGCGGGTAACATCATCATTCGTCAGCGCGGCACCAAGGTGAACGCAGGGAAGAACGTCGGCATCGGCCGCGACCACACCCTGTTCGCCCTCGTCGACGGCAAAGTGAAGTTCAGCCGTGACGGCAAAGACAAGAAGCGCGTGTCCGTCCTCCCCCCAGAGGTCGCCGCCGCTGCCGAGTGATTTCGCTCATTCAGGCTCGTTGAAAAGAAGGCGCCGCAAGGCGCCTTCTTCTTTTGGCCCTCCGGTTCCCCTCTCCCTTCAGGGAGAGGGGCCAGGGGTGAGGTCGGCGGGAGAGACGGGCCTGCGGGAGAGACGGGCCTGCGGGAGAGACGGGCCTGCGGGAGAGACGGGCCTGCGGGAGAG
>CAJBHN010000594.1 GCA_903952805.1 uncultured Myxococcales bacterium
GACGTCTCTCGCAGCATTCCATTTACGCCCGCGGAGCGGCAGGTTGTGACCCTGAAAGCGCCGCCCGGCGATGAGACCGCCTTCGTGGTTTTTGGCTGCGAGAGCGATTCCTGCTCGGATACGGATGGATTGGCGAAATTCGTCGGGTGCACCGTCCAAGACCTGCAACCGGGTGAAAGTGAGGTCGTCGTCACCGTCGAGCTGGACGTTCTCGATCCCCTGCCGCCAACGTGTTCGGGGCTGGTCGACCCCTGATCCCGTTGCAGCGCCCTGCCATGACGCTATGTGTCATGACTTGCGGACCAGCGATGAGTCTGTGAGGAAACGTGGTTGGGGGTGGTGACATGGAGTACCTCATGGTCAAGGCGGAGAGGGGCACCGTGGACATGGCGGACACAGCTGGATCAGAGGCGATGCCTGTGGCGGAGGGGGCTGCGACGAAGGCGTTGGTTGCGCTGCCGGTGTCGCGCCTGCCGGCGTTGCGCTCCTCCAGCGCCCCTGCCGTCCACCGTCGCCACCTGCGGACCCGCGTCGAAGAGTTGATGGTGAAGTTTCGCGTGGGCGACGGCGTGTTGGTCGCCAGGATCGCCGACATCTCGCTGGGAGGGTTCTTTGCCCCCAGCCGCAAGATCATCCCGGTGGGGACCTTCCTGGAGCTATCGCTGCTGCGGCCGGGCTTCGACGAGATTTGCGTCGGCGGTGTGGTCGTCGACGACGCGGAGCGGCGCAAGGGTTTGGCGGTGCGCTTTGAGGCCATGAGCCCCGAGTCGGCTCGTCACGTGCGGCGTCTGGTCGAGGAGCAACAAGACCGCGTTGAAGGCTCCGATCCCGACCGCGGCATTGCGCGCACGCGCTTGATGCGGGGATCGTCTGAAGAACCTGCGAACCGTGACGAGGAGCTTGAAAGCCTCCGCAAGCACGTGGCGCTGCTGAGCGCCGACAACGAGCGCCTCAAGGCCGAAGCCGAGACCGGCGCCGAGGCCGAAAAGCTCGTGGGCCGCCTGCGTATTGAGGTCGAGAGGCTCAAAGGCCGCGGCATCGGTCGCGGCGGTTTCGACGTGGAGATTCTCAGCGACATTCGCCGCGATGCCGAACTGGCCTGGACCGCCATCGCCCGCCTCACTGACGCTATCGATCGCCTCAAATAGCGAGCCGCACGACGCACACAGGGGGGCCAACCATGCTCACAGCGAGCGCAGCCACCATGCAGCCACAGGGGGCCAACCATGCTCACAGCGAGCGCAGCCACCAAGCAGCCACAGCCAGCGTGACGCCGACGCCGACGGCTTGCAGGCCTCGAACCAGCGCCGCGCGCCCAAGGGCTTGCATGGGCTTGGTGGACACCGTCAGCACCACACCATCGTGGACGAGTGCATGGACCCGGGCACCTGCCGCCAGACACGATTCCCGACCGCTGACGACGTAGTCTTCGGCCCAGATGTGGCCCATATGCCCAAAGCGCTGGACCAACAGTCCCAACACGCTCTGGGGCAAAAACTGCAGCGGATATTCCATGGCGTCGAGTCCGGTGACGACGACGGGGCCCGCTGTGACATCGATGCGCACGCGAGCATCGTTCGTGGTGACGACGAAGGGTCGTTGTTCGGTGAACAGCAAAGCAGAGCGGCCGCTGTGGTCGAGGCGACAACGAACCAGCACACACGAAAATTGCACGCACGGCGTGTTTGACAGCGGGGCCAGCACCACGCCGTCGTCGGCGTCGACGGTGCCTTCGACGGCCACCGAGCCGGGATCTGACGCTCGGCCAGGTCTGACGCGACCAAAGCGCCACGCCGTTCGCAGCTCGACGACAGCACCCAGCAGCAGCAGCAGAGCGACGCCAAACAGGCCTTGAGTGAGGAGACTGAGCATGAGGTCAGTCTGCTATCTCTGTGATGTCCTGTCTGTCTCGCCACCAATCTGGATCACGTCGCCGAGGTCCGTCAGCGACGTCAGCCGGGTCTGCCGACGGCGACCGCCCTCGGCGGTGGACCGGGTCATGGGCACCGCCAGGCGCAGGCTCGTTTCGACTTTTTCCAGGATCGCGCCGCGCACGATCAGTTCAAAGGGGTCGAAGCCTCCCTGCCTGGCGACCTGTTCTGTCTGCTCGGGCACGATGTGCAGCGTCGTGCCGTCGAGCGCGATGGTGCCGCTGACGCGAACGTCGCGCCGGGTTGGTTCCCGGTCGAGTTTGATCACCGCAACCTCGAGGGCAAAGCGCTGTTCGTCGACCACGATGCGTTGGGGATCCACGACGTACCCGTCACGCGGCTTCATGCGCAAGGTTTCGGCACGGGCCAATGCCAGCACGGTCTGCTCGGGAACCTGCAGCGCAAAGCCTGAGGTCACCGGTGGCAGGTTGCCGTCCACGACGCCGGCGTCGATGACGACAAAGGCGATGTCGACGATGATGGCGCCGTTGTTGGCACCTGGACGAACGCCGCGCAGGCGAACGGGACCGTCGCCGGGGAGGCTCGCGAGCAGCAGGTCGGATCGCGCCTCGCTACCCATCAAGCGCTGGATCAAGGCCGTCACCGACGACGACACGGATTGTGACAAAGCCGCGGGCAGATCGTCGAGGGTGACGCTCGCGGTCCAGCCCCGGCCCCCTTGGGTGTCAGTGGCTGCATCGGCGATGGCTCGCACCTCCATCACGGTGTCGCCGTTGTCCATGCGCACGGGCACCGACTTCAGCGCAAACACGCCGCGGGCGCTGCCCGAAAAACGCAACCCCGGCAGCATCCCTCCGCCGTTGACGGGAGTCACGGTGCCGACGAGGTCGACGAGGAGGGCCACGCACCCGACACACGCAGGCTCGGGCTCGGCCCGCACGCCGCGCACGGTCAAAGACGGCCGCAGGGCCACCTCGCCGACAAAGGGCAGCATGAAACGCAGCGCCTCAACGGTGCCAGCGGCGTCGTCGAGGCTGTCTTGGACTGCATCCCTGAGCAGGGCCGGCGACAAGATCAGCCGGGCCTGTGGTTCAAAATCCGGCGCCAATGGTTCGTCGGCCACGGCCATCAATCGCTGGCGATCGATCGCCAGCGGATCTGGCGGCGGTCCGTGCAGACACGATGCCGCCAGCGTCAGGAGACCGACGATTGCCACCTTCAACCACACCGAACGCATCATGACCCTCGACACCATGCGCCACCGAGGGCACCGTGGGAAAGTCGACTCTGGGACAAGTCAAGTCGAGACGTTTTCCTGCCGATCGGGACCAAGTTCGCCTTCCCGAACTCCCAGAAGCTAAGAACAAGAAGCAAAACTCCCAATCGCGTATACTCCCCCTCCTGGTGGGCACGATGACGACAAAGCGTTCACACAAGTTCTCCAGACGGCGTGGCGTGACGCTGCTCGAGGTCACGATCGTGCTGGCCATCGCTGGCATCTTGGCGTCGTTGGCAGCGCCGTCGTTCCAAGCCATGGCGATCCACTACCGCGCCCAGGAAGGCGCTCGCGGCGTGCTGATGGCGATGACCCGGGCCCGGGCTCTGGCCCAGCGCGAAAACGTCCCCGCCCGCCTCGTCATCCGATCGACGGAGGCCGTGGTCCAGCTGGCCACCTTCGGCTCCCTGAGCGCCGAGCAGGTCGCCAGCACGACTCGACGAAACGTGGTCGCCTTCGCCGACCGATCGACGCTGGCCTTGCCTCCGGACGCCACGGTCACCACGCTGCAACTCTTGGCGGGCGACGGCTCGGTCGCCAGCACGGTCGCCGCGGGCGCTGCCGGCGCCACGCTCGTCTTTTGCGCCTCAAGCGACAGCTACTACCGGGACGCTTCGACCACTCAGCCCGTCTGCGGGATTGGTGACCTCTCATCCGCCTCGGCACGCATTCAATTCACCGTGCTGGGTCAGCCCTTTCACATCAAGGTGAACGCGGCCCTCGGATCGGTCGACCTTGTTCGGGGGATCCTGTGAAGAACCGCGCCTTCTCGTTGATCGAAGTCATGGTTGCGATGGGCCTCGGCGGCGTGATCATCGCTTCTGCGGTGACCAGCTTCAAACTTTCTCTCGATGAACAGGGCATCGCCAAGCGCGAGTGGCAGGCCTTCACCGTCGCCCAGCAGCGCATGGAACTCCTGGCCGCGCTGCCGAGCACGCACCCGTTGCTGACCGGCACCGTGAGCAGCGCGGTCGGGACAGGCACGGTCGCCGACGCCATCTGCTCCGACATTCCGCTGGGCACCCAGCACATGAAGGTGGACGGCCTCGGCCTCGACAACACCGCTGGGCAATTCGAGGTCTGCTACCGCATCACTGACGGCAA
>CAJBHN010000595.1 GCA_903952805.1 uncultured Myxococcales bacterium
AAAGAGCAATCCATGGACTACCTGAAAAACCTCAGCCTGCAGGGCAAGTTCTGGGTGTTCAGCGGATGCTTTCTGCTCATCTTGCTGCTCTCGACGGGGCTGTCGTACCGCTCGGCGAGCGAACTTGGTGCGCAGACGCGCGAGTTGGCGGTGGTGCAACTCCCTGCCGTCAGGAAGATGACGCTCATCGACATGATGCACGATGGGTTGCGCGCGGTCGTGCTCGACGGGTACCGCGGTGCTCTCGAGAAGGACGACAAGGTTCTGGAGCACGTCGTCGAGGAATCCCGCGAGAAGGGCGACCTCATGAAGCGCTACCTCAACGATCTCGATGCCTTGCCGTTGGCCTCGGCGATCGCCGCCGAGGTGGACAAGAGCCTGGCCGAGGTGAACCTCTACACCGAGTCGGCACGCAAGATCGTCACGCTGGCTGCGACCAAGGATGTGGTGGCTGTGCGGCAGCTGATGCCGCAGTTCGAGGCCGACTTTACACGGCTCGAGGTCAGCCTCGCCGCGCTCGGCGAACTGATCGAGGCCGAAGCGACCAAGGCCCAGCAAGCGGGCCAGGCGTCGGCGGATCAGGCGCTCAAGTTGCTGCTGCTGTTGTGCTTTGCCTCGGTGGTCGTCGGCATCCTGGCGTCGATGTCGTTCATCGGTCGCATGGGGAAGCGTGTGGCCGGGCTGACGTCGATGATCGACAGCATCAACCGGGGAAACTACGCGTTGACCTACCAAGACGACTGGAACGACGAGCTGAAGTCGCTGGGAGGCACGATCGTCGCCCTGGGAACAAAGATTGAGGAGCAGATAGCCTCCATCGAAGCTGGTCTGAGCGACGCCGAGCATGCAGCCCGTGAGGCGTCGCGGGCGAGCCGCGAGGCGATGGCCGACAAAGCCCGCGCGGTGGAGGCGATGGACCGTGCGCGTGAGGCCCAGCAGGAAGCCGACGACGAAAAAGCCCGCGTTGAGCACGCCCTGCGCGCCGCCGACGAGCATCGCGAGAGTGCCATGAAGGCGCAGTCGGCGGTGGCGTCGGAGCATCAAAAGACGATGCAGCTGATGCGCGATCAGTCCGACAGTGCCTACGCCTTGCGGGAAAAAATCAACCACATCTTGCGCGTCGTCGACTCGGCCAGTGCCGGCAATTTCAAGGACCGCGTGCGCGTCGCCGGCAATGAGCCCATCGACAACCTTGCGGTGCAGTTGAACGGCCTGTTTGAAAAGATGGACGCGAGCCTGTCGCAGGTCGACCTGGCGTCGGTCAACCTGAGCCGCACGTCCAACGAGTTTGTGTCGTTGAACAAGAAGCTGACGGACTCCGCCAAGCACACCGTGCGGGTCGCCGACCGCGTGCTGAACATCGCGATTCAGGCCAAGAGCGAGTCGATCGAACTGACGAATCAGGCCAACGAAATTCGTTCGTCGTCGTCGGAAATTTATCGGGTCGCTCAATCAAATGCGAAGACATCCGGCGACGTCGCCGACAAGGCAAAGGCCACCGAGGCCATCATCCGCATCTTGACCAAGACCAGCAACGAGATCGCCGGTTTCACGCGCGTCATCACGACCATCTCGTCGCAGACCAAGCTGCTCGCGTTGAACGCGACGATTGAGGCGAGCCGCGCCGGCGACGCGGGCAAGGGTTTCGCCGTCGTCGCCAACGAGGTCAAGGACCTGGCGCTCCAGACCAATCAAGCGGCGGAGCAGGTTGAAGAGCAAACGACGAGCATCCTGCGGGTGGTCGAAAGCGTCGAAGAAGCCATCAACCAGATCATTGAGGGCTCAGCGCGGATTCGTGAGCAATCGCAGGCGGTGTTTTCGAGCGTCGACCTGCAGGGCAAGTCCACCGAGCAGATGTTCACGCTCATCAACAAATCCATCGACAACCTCGACGAGATCAACACGAATCTCGCCGCGGTGAAGCAGGTCGCCCAGGATGGCACCGCCTCGGCCGAGAGCATCCAGGCCGAATCCCTCGAGATGACGAAGTTGAGTCATCGGCTGCGCGAGGTGGTGTCGCAGTTTCAAACCAATCGCGGCTGAGGCTGCAGCGAGGGGCACGAACAAGGCGGACCGATGGTCCGCCCTTTTCGTCGGCGGTGACGGTGTTCATTTCGCGCCGCTGCCGAGAGCATCCAGGTCGAATCCCTCGCGATGACGAAGCCGGGTCAACGGTTGCGCGAGGGTGGGTCGCCGTTTCA
>CAJBHN010000596.1 GCA_903952805.1 uncultured Myxococcales bacterium
CGCGCCAGGGCGGCATGCGCATCGATCATGGCCTTTTTCATGATGTCGGCGGCGCTGCCCTGGATGGGCGTGTTGATGGCGAGGCGCTCGGAGCGGGCCCGCTCAACGGGGTTCTTGGAGTCCAGGCCCGGCAGCTTTCGTCGACGTCCCAACAGGGTGCGGACTTCGCGCTCGATATGTGCTTTCTCGAGAGCCGTCGCGTGCCATTCGCGCAGGCCGCCAAGGCGTTCGAAATAGCGGTCGAGGTACTCCTTGGCCTCTGCTCGTTTGATGCCGAGCTCGCGGGCCAAGCGGACCACGCCCATACCGTAGAGCAGGCCGAAGTTGATGGACTTCGCCGCGGTGCGCTGATCCTTGGTGACCTCGTCCTGGCTGATGCCAAAGATCTCGCTGGCGGTGCGGCGATGGACGTCGTCGCCCTTCAGAAACGTGTCGAGCAGCACCGGGTCCCGCGAGACGTGGGCGAGGATTCGCAGCTCAATCTGCGAATAGTCGAGACTGACGAGGACGCAGCCGTCGTCGGCGACAAAAGCGTCGCGAATCTTGCGGCCAAGTTCAGTGCGAATCGGGATGTTTTGGAGATTCGGGTCGGACGATGACAAGCGGCCAGTCGCCGCCACCGCCTGATTGAAGTGGGTGTGGACCCGATGCCGCTCGTCGACGAGCTGGGGCAGCACATCGAGGTAGGTATTCTTGAGCTTGCTGAGGGTGCGGTACTCAAGAATCAACGCCGGCACCTCGTGCCGGTCACTCAACGCCTCGAGCACCTGGCTGTCGGTGGAAGGGCCGGTCTTGGTGCGCTTGATGACGGGCAGCTTCAGCTCCGTGAACAGAAGCTCGGCCACCTGCTGGGGCGACGACAGCATGAAGGTCTTGCCTGCCGCGAGCCACGCCTTCTGCTCGATGGTGGCAATCTCGCCGACAAACGCATCCGACAGACTCTTGAGGCGATCGATGTCGATACGCACACCCTCGCGTTCCATGCGCCCGAGCAAATCCTCAAGGGGCAGCTCGAGGTCTTTGTACAGCGGCCTCAGACCGTCTTTGTCCAGCCGCGGCAGCAAGACGTTGTGGGCCCTCAACGTACAATCGGCAGCCTCGCCGGCGAAGACTGCAGCCTTGTCGACGTCGACGCGGTCGAAGCTGATGGCGCCTTTGCCGCTGCCGACCACGTCGGAGGGCTCAATCATGTGGTGCGCCAGGAATCGGCGCGCGACATTCATCAGCCCATGACTCTCGGCGTCGGCGTCGAGCAGGTAGCTCATCAACATCGGATCGCCGCCCAGCCGCCAGGCTGGATACCCCTCACGAAACAACGTGTTGATGTCGGTTTTGCCGTCGTGGGCGATGACCTCTTTGGCGGCGTCGGCCAAGATGGGGGCCAGGGTCGCGCGGATGCCGTCACCTCCCAGTTCGCGCACGGGCAGCCAGACTGCTGCGCCGTCCGACCAGGCGACGGCCACGCCGACGAGCTGCGCCTGGGGGTGGCCAGGTCGATCAACTTCGGTGCGAATGGCAAAACGTGATGCCCCGCCCAACGCCACCGCGACCTCGCGCAGGCCAGCTGCGTCGACAACAGCCCGGTACTTGCTCCGGTCGACCTCGACAGCCACCGTGGGGGCATTGGTTACCCCGCCAAAGAGGTCCGCCTGCCCGCCCGGCGCCAGCACGGTCGGTTCGGTGCCCTCCTCCGCCGCCGGAGGCTTCACGAGCGTGTCATTGACCAGCTTGCGGAATTCCATCTCGATAAAAAACGCGCGGGCCGCGGCGCGATCGGCACCTTCGTAGCGGACATTGTCGACGTCAAAGTCCATTTCGACATCGCGTTTGATGACGACAAGCTGTTTGCTCAGCCGAGCCATATCGGCCTGCTCGATGAGTTTCTCGCGGCGGCTGGAGGCCTTCAGCTCATGGGCGTGGGCGAGGACGTTGTCGAGGTCACCATACTGCTGCACGAGTTCGGTGGCCGTCTTTGGGCCAATGCCCTTGACGCCGGGAACGTTGTCGGAGGAGTCGCCAGCAAGGGCCAGCACGTCGACCACATATTCGGGCTCGACGCCAAACTTCTCTTTCACCTGTTCGCGACCGATCCGGGTCCCCTCGTGGCCCCGTTCCATCCGCATCTCGTCGAGCAACGACACATGGTCGTCGACCAGCTGCATGAGGTCTTTGTCACCGGTGATGATGACGACGTCGAAGCCCCTGGCGCGGGCTCGAGCTGCAGCAGTGCCGAGGACATCGTCGGCTTCGACGCCCTTGACCATCAACTTGGGGATCCGAAACGTGTCAACGAGCTGATGAATCAGGGGAATCTGCGGCGGCAGGTCCTCAGGTGGCGGCGGGCGATTGGCCTTGTATTGATCGTACAAGTCGTGACGGAAATTCTTCCCGCCGACGTCAAAGGCGATGGCCAGGTATTTCGGGTCCAGGTCCTTCAAGACCCGAATCAGCATGGTCGCGAAGTTGTAGACCGCGTTGGTCGGCTGCCCTTTCGAGTTCGACAAACGTCGCAGCGCGTAATAGGCGCGAAAAATGTATCCAGAACCATCAATGAGGTAGACCGTCTCAGCCATGCGTGGTCGGTAGGCGCTTGTCCGTTGCCAGGCAACCCGACGAGTATCAGTCAGCCACAGCCCCCCCCTTGCTGCATCCCGTGGCGCTGCTACCGCTGTAAAATGCGATTTCAAGGAATTCCTGTCGTGCTTGGCTCCGCCCTCGTCTGTGCTGTCGCCTTCGGCAGCGCTGGCTGTGACGGCTCGGCCGGAAAAAATGGCAAGGCGACACCGACGGGAGACCCCATCGCCGTCATCGCCGGAACAACGCTGACGGTTGAACAGCTCCAGAAAAAGCTCGACGAGCAGTCGCCCTTCGTTCGGGCCCGCTATGCAGAGGAAGGCAAGAAGAAGGAGTTCCTCGAAGGCCAGGTGCGATTCGAGGTCCTTGCCGCCGAGGCTCGTGCTCGCGGTTATGAAAACGACCCCGAGGTGGAAGAGGCGGTCAAGAAGATCATCGTCCAGCGGTTGACTCGCGAAGAGTTCGACGGACGCGTCCAGCTCAAAGACGTCACCGACGCCGAGCTCAAGACCTACTTCGACGCCCACAAGTCGGACTACCAAAAGCCCGAGATGTCCCGGGCCAGCATCGTCACCATCGCCTTTGGCGAGGGTAAACTCACGAAAGACAAGGCAAAGGCCACGGCAGAAGACGTCGCCAAACAGGCCGCTGCCAAGGCCGATGACCGGGTCGTCTTCAAGAACCTGGTCGACAAATTCTCGACCGACGCCGCGACCAAAGCTGCCGGCGGTGACATCCGTTACATTGACCGTGCCGAGGCTGAGGGCCGACTGGGCAAGCCTGCCTCCGACTGGCTCTTTGCCTCCGAGGATATCAACGGTGTTTCACCCGCGTTCGAACTGCCAGACGGCAGTGCATTTGTCGTCGTCAAGCGCACCGGTCGCCGCAAAGCCATTGATCGCGAGTTCGACCAGGTGAAGAACCAAATCAAAAACGTCGTGTATCGCGAGAAACGCTCGGCAGAGTTCAACGTCTTCGTTGAACAGCTGAAGGTCAAACATGCGGTCAAGACCTTCGACGACAAGCTTGCCAAGCTGAAGGTCGATCCGGCCGCCGCCGCTGCCGCGCTCACTCCCCATGACGCGCACGGGCACGGTCCGAACATCCCGATGCCTGGAACTGAGCAGCCTGAGCAGCCTGCAGCCCCCGTCACCGGCCGGGACAGCCACACCAACGAATGAACC